>NZ_JAPDBT010000008.1:0-207012 GCF_027705405.1 Aeromonas sp. QDB34
GCGGTAGTTCAGTCGGTTAGAATACCGGCCTGTCACGCCGGGGGTCGCGGGTTCGAGTCCCGTCCGCTCCGCCACTACTTAAGAAGCCCAGTCTAACGACTGGGCTTTTTTTCATTTCCGACACCGCACTCCTTTTCCCTCACCTCAACACCGCCATCATCCGATCATCGCCCCTGAGAGAGGTTGCCGCTATAATGGCCGCCCTCAAGCAAGGTGGTGGTATGAAAGCAGAGTATCTACAGCGATTCGGGGGCATTGCCCGTCTTTATGGTCAGAGTGCGCTGCGCTCCTTCAGCCAGGCGAAAGTCTGTGTGGTCGGGATCGGTGGCGTCGGTTCCTGGGCGGCCGAGGCGCTGGCCCGGGCCGGCATCAACCAGATCACCCTGATCGACATGGACGACATCTGCATCACCAACACCAATCGCCAGATCCACGCCATGGAGGGGACAGTCGGTCGTCTCAAGACGGAGGTGATGGCCGATCGCATCCGTGCCATCAATCCGGATTGCGAGGTGATCGAGGTGGATGACTTCGTCACCGCTGACAACCTGGCCGAGCATATCAAGCGGGAGTTTGACTATGTGGTGGATGCCATCGACTCGGTCAAGGCCAAGGTAGCGCTGATTGCCTTTTGCAAGCGTAACAAGATCCCGGTGATCGTGGCCGGCGGTGCTGGCGGGCAGATGGACCCGACCCAGATCACCGTGGCCGATCTGGCCAAGACCATTCAGGATCCGCTGGCCGCCAAGGTGCGCTCCGACCTGCGCCGGCTGCACAACTTCAGCAAGAATCCGGCGCGCAAATTCGGGGTGGAATGCGTTTTCTCAACCGAGCAGCTGAGTTATCCGGATGGCAATGGCGGCACCTGCCAGGCGAAGGCGGCCAGCGACGGCAATATGAAGATGGATTGTGCCTCTGGCTTCGGTGCCGTGACGCCGGTGACGGCCACCTTTGGGCTGGTCGCCGCGTCCCGGGTATTGAAGAAGATTGCCGAGCGGGGAGCCCGTGCCGAGAAAGAGGCCGGGAATGAAGGCGCAGGGTCGATTGGCGAAGCCTGATCGACCACTGAACAAGGCGGGTTAGACAGCCTGCTCCCGGATTGCCAAAACGATAGCCCTGAGCCCGTTTCCCCGCGACGGGCTCAAGTGTTTCTCAAGCCCCAGTTCGGTGAAATAGCCCTCCATGTCGAAGGACTGTATCGCCGCTGCAGATTGGTGGTTGAGCGCCGCCAACACGATGACGATAAGGCCCCGCACGATGCGGGCATCTGAATCACAGGCAAAGTGCCAGTTACCATCCGTACCCCGTTCCCCCTTCAGCCAGGCCTGGCTTTCACAACCCTTGAGGCGAAATTCCTCCTGCTGCCATTCTCCGGGCAGTGCAGGTAGCTGTTTGCCGAGCTGGATAATGAGCCGGTACTGGTTTTCCCAGCCGCTTGCTGCCGTAAACTGCTGACGGATGCTGTTTGCGTCGGGCTCAACGCCAATCCGGGTATAGGTTGTGAGGCTGTTCATTGGATTGTCTGCCTTAGAAGAAGTCACTGAGTTTGTGCAGGGCGGCCAGCAGGGCGTCGACATCGTCCCGATTGTTGTAGCAGGCCAGGGAGGCGCGCAGGGTACCGCCGATACCGAGCGATTCCATCAGCGGCATGGCGCAGTGATGGCCGACCCGCAGCGCAATCCCCTGCATGTCGAGCAGGGTGGCGGCATCTTGCGGGTGGATATCCTCCAGCAGGAAGGAGACGGCGCCGGCGCGCTGGCCGGGTTCGCCGACCAGACGCAGCCCCGGCACCTGTTGCAGTCCGGCAACCAGATAGTTGGTCAGCGCCGCTTCATGGCTGGCCAATGAATCCTTGTCCTGCTCCATCACAAAGTCGATGGCAGCGGCGAGGCCGATGGCGCCGGCAATATGAGGGGTGCCGGCTTCAAACTTGAAAGGCAGGGTGTTGAAGGTGGTGCCGGCGAAGCTGACTCTGTCGATCATCTCGCCCCCCGCTTGCCAGGGTGGCATCCGCTCCAGCAGTTCGGTGCGGCCCCACAGCACGCCGATCCCGGTCGGGCCATAGAGCTTGTGGCCGGAGAATGCGTAGAAGTCGCAGCCGATGGCCTGTACATCCACCTCGAGATGAGCCACCGCTTGGGCCCCGTCGATCAGGGTCAGGGCCCCGACCGCCTTGGCCGCCGCCACCATCTCTTTGACTGGATTGACGGTACCCAGAGCATTGGAGACGTGAGCCACGCTCACCAGTCGGGTGCGTGGCCCCAACATGGCGTGATAGGCCGCGAGATCGAGATCGCCCCGCTCATCGAGGGGGATGACCCGGATCACGGCGCCGGTACGCAGGGCAATCAGCTGCCAGGGGACTATGTTGGCGTGGTGCTCCAGGGTGCTGAGCACGATCTCGTCCCCCGCCTTTAGTTCGCTCATGCCCCAGCTCTGGGTCACCAGATTGATTGCCTCAGTAGTGCCACGGGTCCAGATTACCTCGCGACTGTGAGGCGCATTGATAAAGCGGGTAACCGTCTCGCGGGCGGCCTCAAAGGCTCGGGTGGCGCGGCCGCTCAGGGCATGGGCGGCACGGTGCACGTTGGCGTTGTCGGCCCGATAGTAGTGCGCGATGGCGTCCAGTACCACCTGGGGTTTCTGGGTAGTGGCGGCGTTATCCAGATAGACCAGAGGGTGGCCGTTAACCTCTTGTGCCAAGGCCGGAAACTGGCTGCGCAGCCGGGCGTGCTGTTGCTGGTTCATGCTCCCCTCATATCATCTGGAAAAGTCGGCCATGATCCGGAAAATGGCGGTCAAACACAAGGCGCAGTGGCGGGATATTGCCTGCGGTTTCGGCTGCCTGCGGGATCTCTGTTACAATGCCGCCCCTCATCATAAGCCAAGAGATCCGGCCCATGAAGCTCAACCCCAATCAGAACGAAGCGGTCAAGTTTGTCTCCGGCCCTTGCCTGGTGCTGGCGGGTGCCGGATCGGGCAAGACCCGCGTCATCACCAACAAGATTGCCTATCTGGTACAGCAGTGCGGCTACAACGCGCGCAACATCGCCGCCGTGACCTTCACCAACAAGGCGGCACGAGAGATGAAGGAGCGGGTCGGCCAGACCCTGGGTCGCAAGGAGGCGCGGGGGCTGATGGTCTCCACCTTCCACACCCTAGGGCTCGAGATCATCCGCCGCGAGCACAAGAGCCTGAACCTCAAGGCCAATTTTTCCCTGTTTGACGATACCGACCAGCTGGCGCTGTTGAAAGAGCTGACCGAGGCGGAGCTCGACAACGACAAGGACAAGCTCTCGGCCCTCATCAGCCAGATATCCAACTGGAAGAACGACCTCATCCTGCCGGCTCGCGCCATGCGCATCGCCCGCGGCCCGGAAGAAGTGTTGCTGGCCCAGCTCTATGAACGCTATCACCGCCAGATGGTGGCCTACAACGCGCTGGATTTTGACGATCTCATCGTGATGCCGACCCTGCTGCTCAAGAGCAACGAGGAGGTACGCACCCGCTGGCAGAACAAGATCCGTTATCTGCTGGTCGACGAATATCAGGACACCAACACCAGCCAGTACGAGCTGGTGAAGCAGATTGTCGGCGAGCGGGCCCGTTTTACCGTGGTGGGGGACGATGACCAGTCCATCTACTCCTGGCGTGGGGCCAAGCCGCAGAACCTGGTGTTGCTGAACGAGGATTTTCCCAGCCTCAAGCTCATCAAGCTGGAGCAGAACTACCGTTCCAAGAAGCGGATCCTCAAGTGCGCCAATATCCTGATCGCCAACAACCCCCACGTCTATGACAAGGCGCTCTTCTCCGAGCTCGATGAAGGGGTGAAGCTCAAGGTGCTGTTTGCCAAGAATGAGGAGCATGAGGCGGAGCGTATCGCTGCCGAGCTGATGGGCCACAAGTTCATGAACCGCACCCGGTTCAAAGACTACGCCATCCTCTATCGGGGCAACCATCAGTCGCGCATCTTCGAGAAGGCGCTGATGACCAACCGCATTCCCTACCGTATCTCCGGCGGCACCTCGTTTTTCTCCCGCACCGAGATCAAGGACATCATGGCCTACCTCAAGCTGCTGGTGAACCCGGACGAGGACACGGCCTTCCTGCGGGTGGTCAACCTGCCGCGCCGGGAGATAGGCCCCACCACCCTCGAAAAACTGGGCCAGTATGCCAACCAGCGTGGCAAGAGCCTGTTTGCCGCCAGCTTCGAGCTGGGGCTGGAGCAACACCTCTCCGGGCGTGGTCTATCCGCCCTGCAGGCCTTCACCAACTGGCTGGTGCGGCTCGGCGATCAGGCGCTGCGCGGCAATCCGGTGGAGGCGGTGCGGGACATGATCAAGGAGATCCACTACGAGGAGTGGCTCTACGAGACCTCTCCCAGCCCGAAGGCGGCAGAGATGCGGATGCAGAACGTCTCCACCCTTTACCGCTGGATCACCGAGATGCTGGAGGGGGATGAGCTGGAGGAAGCAATGACTCTGGCTCAGGTGGTTACCCGGCTCACCCTGCGTGACATGATGGAGCGCAACGAGGGAGAGGATGAGGCTGATCAGGTGCAGCTGATGACCCTGCACGCCTCCAAGGGGCTGGAGTTTCCCTATGTCTACATGGTGGGCATGGAGGAGGGCTTGCTGCCCCATCAGACCAGCATCGATGAAGACAACGTGGAGGAGGAGCGGCGCCTCGCCTATGTGGGCATCACCCGGGCCCAGACCGAGCTCACTTTTACCCTCTGCAAGGAGCGGCGCCAGTACGGCGAGTCGGTGCGGCCGGAGCCGAGCCGCTTCCTGCTGGAGCTCCCGCAGGACGATCTGGAGTGGGAAAACCAGAAGAAGGTGACGGCCGAGGAGCGTCAGCAGAAGGGGCAGGTCGGGGTCGCCAACCTGAGAGCGCTGTTCAAGAAGGATTGAGTGGCGGTTAGCCGCGCTCGTTCTTGGTCTGGGTGAGCAGGGGGGTGATATCGGCTCCGGGCATGGGAGGCGAGATATAGCGCCCCTGGCCCATCAAGCAGCCCAGGTCGATCAGTTTCTGCAGCTGTTGCTGGTTTTCGATGCCTTCCACCACCAGAGTGAAGTCCAGATCCTGGCAGATATCGCGCATGGCACGAATGAGGGCGAGATCCTTGGGTGATTGCAGCATGCGATGGGTGAAGCTGTCATCCACCTTGATGTAGTCCACCGGAAAGTGGAACAGGGCATTGAGGGAAGAAAACCCGGTCCCAAAGTCATCCAGACTGATCTGGATACCCTTGGCTCTCAATTCGTGCAACGAGGTGAGGGCATCGGAGTCCTGCCGTGACAGCTCCCGCTCGTTGAATTCGAAGATCAGATAGCCGGGGGCTATCCCCTCGGATTCGATGATTTCAACCAACTTCATGATCTGCTCATGGCTGACCAGATGCTTGCCGGACAAGTTGATGGCCACCTTGAACTTGCTCTGGCCTGACAGCGGCAGCCACTCCTTCAATTGTTGGCAGGTGTGGCTCAGGATCTGGTAGTCCAGCTCCTGAATCAGACCGCACTGCTCCGCCAGCGGGATAAAGTCGAACGCATCCTTGAGTACCCCCTCTTCGGTGATCCAGCGGGCCATCACCTCCAGCCCGGTCAGCCGGCTGTCCTTGAGCCGGATCACCGGCTGAAAATAGGGGACGATGCGCCCTTCGCGCAGCGCTCTTGCCAGCATCTCTTCCGGCGAGGCCCAGGTCTGGACCGAGCACTCTTCCGAATAGCTGACGATGCGGCTGCGGCCGTTGCGTTTGGCCTGATACATGGCCAAGTCGGCCTGATGGAGCAGCTGGCTGATGTCGGAGGTCTGTTCCGATACGCTGGCCACCCCCAGACTGACCGTGATGCCCAGCTCGTTGCCCATCAGCCGAAAAGGGTAGGAGAGGCGGCTGATGATGCGGTTGAGTACCGGGCTGATATCCTCCTCGGTCTTGCTGTTATCCAGATAGATGACGAATTCATCCCCGCCCAGCCTGGCTACCATGTCGTTTTGCCGAATGCAGGTCTGCAGGCGGCGGCTCATCTCCTTGAGCAGCTGGTCACCGGCGCTGTGGCCCAGGGTGTCGTTGACCTGCTTGAAGTGATCCACATCGATGAAGATCAGCGAGAACCCGGGCGACTTGTAGCGGTGAAAGTGGGTCATGGCGTGGTTCAAGTGGTTCATCAATAGTGCCCGGTTGGGCAGCTGGGTCAGCGGATCGTGCAGGGCGTCGAACTGCAGCCGGCGTTCCAGCTCCTGATGCTGCTTGAGCTGCTTTTGCAGCCGGAGGTTGGTCTGACGCAACTGCTGCAGGCGCTGGTTGATGGAATCTTCCGAGTTGATGTCGTGCAGCTGCTGGCGGATCCGCCTCAGCTCCAGCAGCAGGGTGAGCTGGCTGCGCAGGAAGTCGAGAAACAGTCGGTCATCGGTTTCCAGCGGATGCTGCAGGCTGATGAGAAAGTGGGCGAAGTACTGCTGCTGCAGGCGCAGCGGTTGGCTGTACCAGTAGAGCTGCTCCTTGTGCTGCTCCATGTTGTTGGTGCTGTGGCACAACCCGGTGATGAACTCGTCGCTGTGGGGAGGCTGCTCCGGATAGATCTTCTCGAGCCGGTGGCTGTCGATGCGCACCAGCAGCATGTCCTGAATGGCCAGCATCTGGCGCAGTACTGCCTCGAGCTGGGAGAACAGCGCCTGACTGGGCAGGGTGTTGGCCAGCCGGATGATGCGGTTGATGCTCTCGATCTTCTTCTGCCAGTCAGGGTCTTTGCGGATCAGCGGCGAGGCCAGCTCCGACAGCTGGGAGCCTGCCTGGGTCTCGTTCAATCGCTTGGCCAGGCACTCCAGCAACAGGCGCAGGGTTGGCAGCTCCTTGGGCTGGCAGCAGGCCAGCAGCCACTGGACCTGACCATGCTCGACCGGCAGCGAACACCAGCCATCGGCTTCATCGAGCTGGGTCAGTTGATCTGTGATGCGTGACTCTTCCAGCCCCAGCTGCAACTTGAAACTGTCGGATATCTGGTATTCGCATACCCACTGCAGGCCGGCTTCCGACAAGCCGAGCATGCCGAAATGCTGCAGCGGACAGAGCTGGTTCAACTGCTGGATCAGGGTGTCGTAATCTTTGGAAGTGGCGGCGGAAGGGGCGGGGAAATCCATAATAGCGGAGACCAACGCCAGCAAGGGAGTCGAGTAATGGGGTGCTATTGGTTGCGCTGACATGAGTAACTCCCGGTTTACCTACCCTACAAAGAGTAGCCGGAAGTCATCAGATTGAAAGGGCCGCAAATGCGGCCCTTTCAAACACTTAGAGCTTGTCGATCATGTAGTGAATGGCGTTTTCGATCTCTTCATCGCTACAGGTGGCGCAAGTTCCTCGTGGCGGCATCACACCGGTCTTGCCTGCGAAGCCGGCAATGGCGTGTTTCTTAAGCGTTTCAATGCCTTGGGCGATACGTGGTTCCCAGGCGACCTTGTCGCCCCGCTTGGGAGCTCCGGCGATGCCGGCATCGTGGCAGGCGAAGCAGGCGCCCTTGAACACCGCTTCGCCGTCGCGCGGACCAGATGCCGCTGCCGCCGCAGGGGCTGCGCCTGCGGTCGCAATCCCTTCCAGATCCTTGGCGGTATAGACTTGACCGACAGGCTTGATCCGCTCGGCAATTGCCTCCGGTGACATATCATCGGCAGCAAGCACCACGCCGGACAAACTGGCGGCCGTCATCCCGACCGCCAGCAAATAGCTCAGTTTTTTCAACACGCTCATGTACTCCCAGCAGGCTTTTATTATCCCTAGAAAACGACTGGATTATAACCGAATAGTTACAGCCATTTAAACGCTTGTGTGTGAAGTGTTAAGCACTCTGCGTGCAAAGTTTCCTCGTCAGATCACAAACTGGCGAGGCTGGCCCGAAAAAAAGAAACCCGGTTTTCACCGGGTTTCATCTCATGGCGGGCCGAAAGGCTTATTTGTCCCAGCTGAGGATCACCTTGCCGGACTGGCCTGAGCGCATGGCATCGAACCCTTGCTGGAAGTCGTCGATGTGGAAGCGGTGGGTAATAATGGGGGAGAGATCCAGCCCGGACTGGATCAGGCTGGCCATCTTGTACCAGGTCTCGAACATTTCACGACCGTAGATCCCTTTGATAAACAGTCCCTTGAAGATCACCTTGCCCCAGTCGATGGCCATGGTAGCGGGGGGGATGCCGAGCATGGCGATTTTGCCGCCGTGGTTCATCTTGTCGATCATGTCCTGGAAGGCGCTGGGTACGCCGGACATCTCCAGCCCCACGTCGAACCCTTCGGTCATGCCGAGTTCGCTCATCACGTCGCTGAGCTGCTCCTTGGCCACGTTGACGGCGCGGGTGGCGCCCATCTTGCGGGCCAGCTCCAGCCGGTATTCGTTGACGTCGGTGATCACCACGTGGCGGGCACCCACGTGGCGGCAGACGGCGGCGGCCATGATGCCGATGGGGCCGGCGCCAGTGATCAGCACGTCTTCACCGACCAGGTCGAAGGAGAGGGCGGTGTGCACCGCGTTGCCGAACGGATCGAAGATGGCGGCCAGTTCATCGGGGACGTTATCCGGCAGCTTGAAGGCGTTGAAGGCCGGGATCACCAGATACTCGGCGAAGGCGCCAGGGCGGTTGACGCCGACGCCTATGGTGTTGCGGCACAGGTGGGTGCGGCCGGCACGGCAGTTGCGGCAGTGGCCACAGGTGATGTGGCCTTCACCGGATACCCGGTCTCCGACCGCGAAGCCGCGCACTTCCTGGCCGATGGCGACCACTTCCCCGACGTATTCGTGGCCGACCACCATGGGCACCGGGATGGTCTTCTGTGACCACTCGTCCCAGTTGTAGATATGGATGTCGGTGCCACAGATGGCGGTCTTGCGGATCTTGATCAGCAGGTCGTTGTGGCCGAGTTCGGGGGCTGGTACGTCTGTCATCCAGATGCCGACTTCTTTGTGCAGTTTGGAGAGCGCTTTCATGGTTGTTCCTTCACGATGAATGCAGAAAGAAGGGGCGCCAGGCCCCTTGATTCAAATCAGATGATGTCGAGTTCGCGGCCGATGCGAATGAAAGCATCGATGGCCTTGTCCAGTTGCTCGCGGGTATGGGCAGCGGACATCTGGGTGCGGATACGGGCCTGGCCCTTGGGCACCACCGGGAAGGAGAAGCCCACCACGTAGATACCGGCAGCCAGCATGCGGCTTGCCATCTCGGCGGCCAGTTTGGCGTCACCCAGCATCACCGGAATGATGGCGTGATCAGCCCCGGCCAGGGTGAAGCCGGCGGCGCTCATCCGCTCGCGGAAGTATTGGCTGTTCTCCTTGAGGCTGGAGCGCAGCGCATGCCCGTCGGCCAGCATGTCGATCACCTTGATGGTGGCGGCGACGATGGAGGGGGCCAGCGAGTTGGAGAAGAGATAGGGGCGGGAGCGCTGGCGCAACCAGTCGATCACCTCCTTTTTGCCGGAGGTGTAGCCACCGGAGGCACCGCCGAGCGCCTTGCCCAGGGTGCCGGTGATGATGTCGACCCTGTCCATCACGCCACAGTATTCATGGGTGCCGCGGCCGTTCTCGCCGATGAAGCCGACGGCGTGGGAGTCGTCCACCATCACCAGGGCGTCGTATTTGTCGGCCAGATCGCAGATGGATTTGAGGTCGGCAATGACGCCATCCATGGAGAAGACGCCGTCGGTGGCGATCAGCTTGAAGCGGGCGCCGTCGGCGTCAGCCTGCTTGAGCTGGGCTTCCAGCTCGGCCATGTCGTTGTTGGCGTAGCGATAGCGCTTGGCCTTGCACAGCCGGACCCCGTCGATGATGGAGGCGTGGTTGAGAGCATCGGAGATGATGGCGTCTTCGGCACCGAACAGGGTTTCGAACAGACCGCCATTGGCATCGAAGCAGGAGGAGTAGAGGATGGTGTCTTCGGTGCCGAGGAAACCCGACAGTTTCTGCTCCAGCTCCTTGTGCTGATCCTGGGTGCCGCAGATGAAACGGACCGAGGCCATGCCGAAGCCGTGGCTGTCCAGCCCCTGATGAGCCGCTGCGATCAGGTCCGGGTGGTTGGCCAGCCCCAGATAGTTGTTGGCACAGAAGTTCAGCACCTGCTCGCCGCCCACCGCAATCCGGGCCTGCTGGGCCGAGGTGATGACGCGCTCCTGCTTGTACAACCCTTCAGCCTGCACCTGCTCAAGCTGCTCGGTCAGGTGACGATAGAATCCGTTAGACATCCTCGATCCTTATTGGCTATTTCAGCTGATTATCAACAATGGGCAGTATTTTACTGCAATCTGTTGCGGTGAATTCAAATGATTGTGCTGACATTCAACAATTGTGAAACAGATCTCACCCGGCTGGTTGGGCCAGTTGACGATAGTGCTGTTCCAGCTGGCGGATCTGGTCGGCCACCTGGGGCTGCACATAGGGGCGCAGCAGGAACAGCACCCGCAAGACGCCCTGATAGAGCAACGGCTTGGTGATGCGGGTGCTGGGGGCCTGGGCAATCTGGAACGGGATCCAGCAGGTGACCACCATCTTGATGGTCTGGCCCAGATCCGGCAGATCCTCGTCGCTGACATTTATGATGCCGCCCTCGCGCAGGCTTCTGAGCAGGGCTACCACGGCGGCGCGCAACTGCTCCTGGGCCTTGAGGTATTTTTGCTGCAGCGGCTCATCGCGGCTCAGGATGTCCGGCAGATTGGCGTAGAAGAAGCGGAACTGCCACATCAGATAGAAGATGGCATCCAAATAGCCCATCAGGTTTTCCAGCTTGATCTCGTCGCTGCGCGCTGGGGTGAAGCTCTCGCTCAGGTGGCGGGCGTACTGGTCGAAGATGGAGTGGATGATGTCTTCTTTATTGCGGAAGTGGTAATAGAGGTTGCCCGGGCTGATGCCCAGATGGGCGGCAATGTGGTTGGTGGTGATGTTGCGCTCACCCTGATCGTTGAACAGCTCGGTGGCGCTGTGAATGATCCTGTCTCTGGTTTTCATCGCTGTTCCCTCTGCCGGGCCCCTGGCCGGTGAAATCGTCAAGGTCGAATCCCCTTGCGGCCCGTGATAAACTTTTCGGCAATTTCAAATTGGCTCACTATACACAGCTTTAACAGGCAGTCACACGTGGCCATCAACGTACGCGAGGCAAACTCCATGATCGTAGTAACTGGCGGTGCTGGCTTTATCGGCAGCAATCTGGTCAAGCAGCTGAACGCTCAAGGACGGACCGATGTGGTGGTCATCGATGACCTGACCGACGGCACCAAGTTCGTCAATTTGGTCGATCTGACCATTGCCGATTACATGGATAAGGATGAGTTCCAGGCGCGGATCGTCTCCGGCGACGAATTTGAAGAGTGGGATGGCGGCATCGAGGTGATTTTCCACGAGGGTGCCTGCTCCGCCACCACCGAGTGGAACGGCAAGTTCATCATGGAGGTCAACTACGAGTACTCCAAGGATCTGTTCCACTACTGCATCGAGCGGGAAATTCCGTTCATCTACGCCTCTTCTGCCGCCACCTATGGCGGGCGCAACGACAACTTCATCGAAGATCCGAAGTTCGAGCAGCCGCTCAACGTCTACGGCTACTCCAAGCAGCTGTTCGACCAGTACGTGCGTCGCTGGATGCCGGAGATCAACTCCCAGGTAGTCGGTCTCAAGTACTTCAACGTCTATGGTCCGCGCGAGCAGCACAAGGGCTCCATGGCCTCGGTTGCCTTCCACCTCAATACCCAGGTGAAGAAGGGCGAGAATCCCAAGCTGTTCGAAGGCTGCGACGGTTTCCCCAACGGCGGCCAGATGCGCGATTTCATCTATGTGGATGACGTCTGCAAGGTGAACCTCTGGTTCTGGCAGAATCCGCAGCACTCCGGCATCTTCAACTGCGGTACCGGTCGGGCCGAGCCGTTCCAGAACGTGGCCGAAGCGGTGATCAAGCATCATCAGAAGGGTGCCATCGAGTATATTCCCTTCCCGGATCACCTCAAGGGTCGCTATCAGAGCTTTACCCAGGCGGATATGACCAAGCTGCGCGGCGTCGGTTATGACGCCGAGTTCAAAACCGTGGCCGAAGGGGTCGCGGATTATATGGCGTGGCTCAACCGCTAACGGGTGAGTTTTACACCGCCATGTGCAGACAAGCCGGAAGCAGGCCATACCTGCTTCCGGCGCTGTTGTTTGTCACGGTTTTTCTCAGTCTCTACCGGGTAACCACGCAATGAACATATTGATGGCACTCTCCCAGCTCGAAGTGACGGGCGCTGAGGTCTATGCCACCACGGTCGGTAACGAACTGACCCGGCGTGGCCACCAGGTTTTCTACGTATCGGACACCCTGACCAAGCCCACTCAGGGTGAGGTGTTCAAGCTGCGATTCAACAAGCGCAGCATTCTGCGCCGCTTCTGGCACGTGTTTTATCTCGTCTACCTCATCAAGAAACACCATATCCAGCTGGTGCATGCCCACTCCCGCGCCTCCGGCTGGAGCAGCTATGTGGCCTGCAAGCTGACCGGCACCCCCATGATCACCACGGTGCACGGCCGCCAGCCGGTGCATGCCTCGCGCAAGGCCTTCCATGCTCTCGGCTTTCGAGCGGTGGCGGTGTGCGAGGATATTGCCCACCAGATCATCGACAATCTGGGGGTGGATCCGGCCATCGTGCAGGTGCTGCGCAACGGTATCGAAACCGACAAGTTCCAGCCTGTGCCGACGCCGGATAATGACAAACCGGTGATCGCCATCATTGGCCGTTTGAGTGGCCCTAAAGGGGAGCTTTGCTATCGCCTGCTCGATGAAGTACTCGATCTGGATGCCTGCAAGGTGCGGATTGTCAGCGGTACCCGCGTGCCCGAGCGTTTTGCCCGTTTTCAGGATCGTGCCGAGTTTGTCGGTTATGTCGATGATGTGCCTGCTCTGCTGGCGGGGTGTGATCTGGTGATCGGTGCCGGTCGGGTGGCGATGGAGGCCCTGCTCTGCGGTCGTCCCGCCTTTGCCATCGGTGAAGCCAAGGCCATCGGGCTGGTGACCGAGCACAATCTGGATGAGGCGCTGGCCAGCAACTTCGGCGATATCGGCCCCCAGGATCTGGCGATCGATTTTGCCGCACTGAAGGCACAGATTGCCCCGGCGCTGGCCAGTGGCACTGTCTCTGATGCTGTCCGTCAGCGCATTCAGGTCGAGTATGGCTTGGCGGGGGTCGTCTCCGGCCTGGAGTCCATCTATCAGGATGCGGTGGTCGAGACCCTGCGCCGCGAGATGCCGGTCATCATGTACCACCGCTTCATCGAGCATGACAGCGAGAAGGGGGTGCATGGCACCTGGATGCCGATCGCCATGTTCGAGAAGCACCTGCGCCTGCTGAAGTGGCTGGGTTATGAGACTCTGACGTTCCGCGATCTGGCGGACAAGGGCTTCATTCACCGGCTGCAATACGGCAAGAAGTACCTGATGATCACCGCTGACGACGGCTATCAGGACAACCTGACCCGCATGCTGCCGCTGCTGGAAAAATATGGTTACAAAGCCGTGGTATACGTGGTCACGGGGGAAGGGTATAACCGCTGGGATGTGGAGCATGCGAGCAACCCCGACACCCGGGTGGACCTGATGAATGGCGAGCAGCTCAAGGCGCTGGCGGCCTCCGGCCATGTGGAGATCGGCGGGCATACCCTGACCCACCCCAGGTTGAGCAAGCTTGCACCCGAGCAGCAAGCTCATGAAATCCAAGAGAACAAACGACAGCTCGAAGCCCTGCTCGGCCACCCTCTGCTGTCGTTCGCCTACCCTTATGGGGATATGGATGAGAGTGCCAAGGCGCAGGCGATGGCGGCGGGCTACCGTTTTGCGGTTGCCACCAATAGCGGGCCCAGAGCCATGCACCAGGACCCTTTCCGGATCCGCCGCATTGCCATTTTCCCGCGTACCGATGTTTTTGGCCTGTGGCGCAAAATCCGGGGTAACTATGTCTTCAGGAAGTCTTGATTGATGCTCAGCAGAAGCCTTGCCTTGCTCGATAGAACAACCACAGCCCTGTTTGCGCTGACCATCCTGTTCTCCTTTTGCGGCCTGTTTCTGGCCCCTTTCGGCCAGAGCATTCAATCCAATCTGCTGGCCGTGACCGGCATATTCGGTTTGTTGAATTACTTTGTCGGCAAACAACGGGATGTGGGGCTCAAAGACCGTCGCATTCTCTGGGGGCTGCTGGTCTATGCCGCCATGATCTTCATCAACCGGTTGATCCACGGTGATCAATACGGAGTCATGCGCGGGCTGTTTTATGTCGTAGTCTTTGCGCTGATGATGCCGCGCAAACCCGTGCTGCTGATGCTGGGGTACCTGGCCATCGTGCTGGGCGGGATGGGATTGGGCATCCTCAGCATCTGGCAATACCAGCACGGCATTGCCAGGGTGGAAGGGTTTACCAACGCGATCCTTTTCTCGCAGGCTGCGCTGACGCTGGCCATCCTCAACTGGTTTGTCTTCCAGCAAAAACAGTTGCCTGGATGGTTGAGGGGGGGGAGCCTGCTTGGCTTGATTGCGGCCCTGTTTGCGCTGTATCTCTCCCAGAGCCGGGGGGTCTGGCTCGCCTTCGGGATCATTCTTGCCTACGTCATCTGCTACAAGGCCTACTTCAAACCGTGGAAATACATCGCGGTAGCTATCCTATGTATGGCTACGACGGGGGCAATATATCAAAATAATCAATTGGCACAGACTCGAATACTTTCCGCCGTATCTGAATACAAGTTGGTAGAAGCAGGTGCATATTACTCGTCTTGGGGCTTGCGCGTTGTGGCATGGCAGAGCGCCTGGCTAGGGTTTTTGGATGCACCCTTGGCCGGGGTGGGGACAAATGGATTTGACGCACTGAAACGAAGCCAGGCTGAGAGCGGGGCGCTATCTCCATCTATTCTTAGCCCAGAGCTGGCCCATGCCCATAATCAATATATGCAGAACCTGGTCGTTCGCGGCAGCATAGGATTTATCGCACTGGTTATCTTTCTTGGCCTGCCGCTCTATCTGGCGGCGAACAATATAAGCAGGATTTCAGCGGGTGTGCTGGTTCCCCTCGCGTTTGCCATTAACTCCCTAAGCGATGTGCCGTTTGAGCATCAAGGGGTGCTCTATCTGTACACACTCAGCCTGGTTTTCATCTGGTTTTCCCATGAGTTTAAAAAGGATACCTGCACGTCATGATTCCGGTTTTTGTCATCAGTTTGGCTCGCAGCGTTGAGCGACGGGCGATGGTTGTTCATCAGATGGCGCATCTGGGCATAGATTTCGAGTTTGTAGATGCAACCGACGGGAAGGCGCTGAGCAGTGCCGAGCTGGCCAAGGTGGATTTGGAGCTGGCCAAAGAAGTATGTGGCCATGAACTGAGTTTTGGCGAGATTGGCTGCGCCATGAGCCATATCCGAGTTTATGAGCGCATCGTCGCCGAGGGTATTGAGCGCTGCGTGGTGCTTGAGGATGACATCTACCTGCACATGCACAGCAAGGCGATCATCGAGACGATAGTGCACTCCTGCCAGTCCGAGATCGTCTTCCTGCATCATGGCAAAGCCAAGCGCTGGCCATTCCTGTCATCCCTGCCCGGTGGCTACCGGCTTGCCAGGTACCTGACACCCAGCCGCTCCTCCAAGCGAGGGGTACTCTCTACCGCTGGGTATGTGCTGACTCTGGCTGGTGCCAAGAAGCTATTGCAGTGCGCCTATCCGCTGCGAATGCCTTCCGATTATCTGACCGGTCGCTTGCAGCTCAACGGCCTGTCTGCCTCCGGGGTGGAGCCCTGCTGTCTGGATGTGGATCTGTTTACCACCACCATTGATGACAGAGCCTACGGTCACTATCTGAAATAGTATTGGGCGTGCCGACGGCGGCTGTTGGTTGGCAGCCCTGTCAGCCTTGCCGACGCTGCTGGCCATACAAGCTGGATAACCCATGAATCTCAAGAAGTTGCTTACCCACTCCATTGCCAGATGGCTGATCGGCAGAGCACCTGACGCCGTCCCATGCCCCGCCGGGGCGAAGGTGAAGCGGGTGCTGGTGGTCGGTTATGACGCCATCGGCGATTTCATTCTCACCCTGCCCGCCATTGCCCGGCTTAGAGAGATCTACCCCGCCGCGCGCCTCGAGCTGGTATGCAGCCAGCGCAACCAGCTGCTGGCAGCGTCGGTCGCCAGGATCGATGAGTGTCACGTGATCACCCTGAACGACACCCTGTGGCCGGCGAGCATGTGGTGCAAGCTGCGTGAACTCAGGCAACGGCAGTATGACCTGGTGATCAATCTGTTTGACGAGCCCGACGATATCGCCATGGCCAAGTTGCTGTTGCTGGCCAACGGGCGCTTGCAGTCGTTGCCCCTGCGCTTCAAGAGCGAAGGGCAGCAGAAGTTGCTGCCGCTGTTCAACAAGAAGGCCACCATAGTGTCGTCACGCCCCATCCAGGATCACTTCGTCTATCGCATGCTCAGCGTGGCAGGTGATGCGGCTGGGGTGCCGGCCACAGTACCATCGCCTTGCAATGAGCAGCTCGATACCGGCGTATATGGCCGCTATCTGCTGGTCAACCTGACGGGCAGCCAGGTCGGCAACTCGATGACGGAGGCACAGATTGACGGGATTCTGGCGCAGTTGCCTGCTTATGAGGGGATCTCCTACTTAGTCTTCTCCAAGCAGCCAGTGGCCTGTTCGCGGCAAGACATGAGAGTGCTGTTTCCAGACACCATTCTCGATGCCGCCAAGATCATCAAGGATGCGCGAGGGGTCATCTCGACCGATACCTCCATCATCCATATCTCCTCTTCCTTCGGGGTGCCCACCCTGGTGTTGATGAACAACGAGTGCTGGCGCGATGCCTTCATTCCGTTGGCGGGTCGCAATATCATCCTGCGCTCGACCACGGACAATCTGGCCGCTTTGTCACCGGCCGAGATCAGCCGCCAGGTCGATGCCCTGATGGCGCTCTAGTCGTGTCAGCCTGTTATCATCTTTTTTCCAACTCAACGGCCCTTCTGGTGGATTCATGTCATTAATCAACGATCTGCAACTCCAGCGTGACATTCTTCGCCGCAAGCTGGGGCAGCTGCTGTTCGATCGCAAGCGGCCGGCCCCGCGGCATGAGTGCAAGGGGAAGATAGTGTTGCTGCGCTGGGATGCCAAGCTGGGCGATGCGATCGTCTCGTCCTGGGTGGCCCGCGAAATCAAGCGCGCCAGCCCGGAGCGGGAAGTGTGGATCGTCACGACTGCGGCCATGGCTCCCCTGTTTCGCGATCATTTCGGTATGGACAAGGTGATAGAGGTGCCCAAGCGGCCGGGCTATGGCCAGCTCAAGCGCCTGGCACACTCGCTGGGGGAGGTGGAGTGTCTGGTGCACTTTGGCAAGATGCTGAAAATGAAGGACATCTACTTCATCAGTCAGGTGAGGGCGGATTGGGTTGCCGGCATGGACGATGCCCTGCAGGCGGTCAACCTCAAGCTGGGCAAGGCCTCCAGCGGCATGCACTTCTCCGACAAGTTCGCCCTGCTGTTGCAGCGGCTCGGCGTGACCAATCCGGACCAGCAATACATAGTCCCGACCATGAGCCCGCCCGATGCGCTGGCCAGCTGGTGGCCAGCCGAGCCGGTCCTCTGTTTCAACCCCTACGGCAGTGGCAGTTCCCGCCGCCTGCGGCCCGAGCTTATCCGCCAGATGGTTGAGCAGATGCTGGCGGCCGGCTCTTGCGCCATCTGCCTGCTCTATCCGCCGGGTATGGAGGAGGAGGTGACCGGAATTCGGGCAGGCTTGAGCCGACCGGAGCGCCTGCTGCTGTCACCAGATGCGCCCTCGCTGGCCGGGCTGTTTGCCCAGCTGCGCCAGTGTCAGGGGCTGATCTCGGTGGACACGGCGACGGTGCACATCGCCGCCGGGTTGCACAAGCCCATTCTTGGCCTCTACAACCCGGACATAGGGGGCGGCAACGAGAACTTCCTCGAGTGGCACCCAAACTCCCCGTCAGCCACCGTGCTGTTCTCGACCAATACCCGGGAGCAGGATATCAACTCTCTCGATCTGGCCGAATTCGAGCGTACTTTCAGGGCGTGGCAGCTTGCCAATCAGGCAGCGCTGTCAGCCTCTCCATCACCAGCTCGGGAGTGATGGCGCGCAGCAGGGCTTCATCGGTGAAGTCCTTTTCCGCGTTCTGCGGCAGCTGGAAGTCGGGTCCCTTGGCATCGAACACATCGATGGCCTGATAGCGGGGGTGGTTGACCGGGTTGGCGATGATCTTGTCGCCGCCCGGGGCCACTATGGTCAGCAGGGGCAGGTCGATGGCCTGCGCCATATGCCGTGGGCCGGTGTCATTGCCGACAAACAGCCGGCAGTGGGCGAGCAGCCCCACCAGCTCCCGTACCGAGCGGGTCTTGATGTGGTCGAAGACGCTGGCTTGCAGGGCGGCGGGTAGCAGCGGTTTCAGGCCGCGGTTGTACTCCTCTTCCCCCGGCCCGCAGTAGATCAGGATCTGGGCGTCGTGCTGCTCGATCAGCCACTGGGCGACCTTGGCGAAGCAGTCGATGGGCCAGCGCTTGTAGTGCCCGAGCGAGTTGACGCCCATGGCGATCAGCGGGCGGTTCAGGTCGACGCCGGCGGCCAGCAGGGCGTCCTTTCCTTGTTGCTTCTCTTCTTCACTCAGCCAGAGGTAGTAGTTGCGATCCTCGCTGGCCAGCTTGAGCGGCTTGAGCAGCGAGAAGCGATCGTCGACCAGGGTGCTGTTGCCCTGGAATTCGGTGTCCTTGCGAAAACGCACGATGCGGTTGTGGCCGAGCCGCCAGGGGAAGGAGTCAAAGCCGATGCGCAGGCGGGCACCGGAGAAGAGGCAGCTGAGCAGGCCGATCATCTGGCCCTGGCTGTTGACCACCACATCGTAGCGCTCGCGGCGAATGGCCAGCAGCAGATCCTTCATGTAGCGCCACCCATTGCGCCTGGCCTTCTCGATGATGATGAGCCGATCGATATTGGGATTGCCCTGCGCCATACCCGCGCAATAATCCATGACCAGATAGTGAACCTCGCCGCTTGGGTCATTCTGCTTGAGGTTGTTGCACAGCGCGGTGGAGATCAGCACATCCCCTATCTGTTTGGTTTGAACTACAAGGTATTTCATAAGACAGGCCTCAACAGAGGTCATGGTTGATCGTCAGCGTGACAGCATACCCCACAAGTGAGTCAGATGCTGTCGGTGCGGCGTGAAAATCCGATCTGGCGCAAGCCGCCAACCTGGCGCGTCGTCAAATGAAAGAAGCCCGTCGTTGACGGGCTTCTTGTATCGATTACTCGATGTTCTGAATTTGTTCGCGCATTTGCTCGATGAGCACCTTCAGCTCGACGGCGGACTGGGTCACCTCGGCGTTGATCGACTTGGAACCGAGGGTGTTCGACTCACGGTTGAACTCCTGCATCATGAAGTCGAGACGACGGCCGCAGGCGCCACCCTTCTTCATGATCTTGTTGGTTTCGCTGATGTGCATCTCCAGACGATCCAGCTCTTCGGCCACGTCGATCTTCTGGGCCAGCAGCACGATCTCCTGCTCGATGCGGGCCGGATCCAGCTCAACCTTGGCTTCGGCCAGCCGGTCGGTGAGCTTCTGGCGCTGCCACTCGATGATCTGCGGCAGGTGGACGCGCACCTTCTTCACTTCAACCTGAATGCCAGCCAGACGCTGTTCGATCAGGGCCTTGAGGTTGGCCCCTTCGCTGGCGCGGGAGGCAAGGAAATCTTCCATGGTCAGGTCAAACCCGCCCAGCAGCTCGGTGGCGACCGCATCCATGTCCTGCTCGGCGGCAGCCATCACGCCCGGCCAGCGCAGCACGTCGACCGGGTTGAGCTGGCCCTGGCCCGCCTCTTTCATCACCCAGTTGGCGCTGTCGATGATGAGCTTGGCCAGCTCTTCATTGATGTGCAGCTGGCTGGCAGCGGCTTGCGCGGCCTCAAAGCGCAGGTTGCACTCCACCTTGCCGCGCTGCAGCTTGGCGCGGAAGCGCTCACGCAGAACCGGCTCCAGGCTGCGCAGTTGTTCCGGCAGGCGAATGTAGGTCTCCAGATAGCGCTGGTTGACCGAACGAATTTCCCAAACGGCTGTGCCCCAGTCGCCCTTGAGTTCCTTGCGGGCGTAGGCGGTCATGCTGTGAATCATTGATTGTTCCGGGCTTGATGAAGTGTGGGGCCAGTATACTCAGCCAGCCCTGCTCCGTCAGCCGACAGCGTGGTTTTAGCGGCTGATATTTGGGCTGGGATGGCTTAGGGTCTGCTGGTGCTTTGTCACGACCGCGACGGGGTCAGTTTTTGTGCGGGACTAGGCGCGAGGCGTGAAGTGTGGTCGTTCACATGAGCCGCCGAGTAACGACGTTACGCGCAAAAAACTGGCCCGTCCCTACGGGTTGCGCTGCAAATGACGTCATGCGTTGTTGCAGGGCTTGTCAAGGGAGTGGTGGCCATTGCCTGCGCCCCGCGCCTAGCTTGACGTCATTTGTCGCAGCAACGCGGCTTGCGCCAAAGCGCCAGCAGACCCTATACTCCTGCGCCAATTCAGCCAGCCCAGAGGTCCGTCCCATGTCACGTCCCAGCGATCGCACTGCCGCGCAGCTTCGTCCGGTCACCATTACCCGCCACTTCACCAAGCATGCTGAAGGGTCCGTGCTGGTGGAATTCGGCAACACCCGCGTGCTCTGCACCGCCAGCGTCGACACCAGCGTGCCGCGCTTCCTGAAGGGGAAGAATCAGGGCTGGGTGACCGCCGAGTACGGCATGCTGCCGCGCTCCACCCACTCCCGGATGAACCGCGAAGCGGCCTCCGGCAAGCAGAGTGGCCGCACCCTGGAGATCTCCCGGCTGATCGCCCGCTCCCTGCGCGCCGCGGTAGACCTGACTGCGCTGGGCGAGCACTCCATCACAGTTGACTGTGACGTGCTGCAAGCCGACGGTGGCACCCGCACCGCCGCCATCACAGGTGCCTGCGTGGCGCTGGTGGATGCGCTGAACTGGATGGTCGAGAAGGGCATGCTCAAGCAGAGCCCGCTCAAGCAGATGATCGCTGCCGTCTCCGTCGGTATGTATGAAGGGGAAGCCATCTGCGATCTGGAGTACATCGAAGATTCCGCCGCCGAGACCGACATGAACGTGGTGATGACCGAAGATGGTCGCATCATCGAGGTGCAGGGCACCGCGGAGGCCGAACCCTTCACCCATGAAGAGTTGCTGGAGATGCTGGCGCTCGCCAAGGGCGGCATCGCCGACATCATTGCGCTGCAGAAGCAGTCACTTGCATGATTTTAAAAACGCGGCATTGACCGCGTTTTTTTATACCCCACGAAAGTAAACGACAAGCCAAGCAAGGAGCCAGAATGAAAGCCTACCAGCGTCAATTTATCGAGTTCGCCCTGGAGAAGCAGGTCCTCAAATTCGGTGAATTTACCCTGAAATCCGGTCGTAAAAGCCCCTACTTCTTCAACGCCGGTCTGTTCAACAGCGGCCGCGATCTGGCCCGTCTCGGCCGCTTCTATGCCGCCGCCCTGATGGATGCCGGTATCGCGTTCGATGTGCTGTTTGGCCCGGCCTACAAGGGGATCCCCATCGCCTCCGCCACTGCGGTGCAACTGGTGGAGCAGCACGACGTGGACGTGCCCTGGTGCTTCAACCGCAAGGAGGCCAAGGATCACGGCGAGGGCGGCAATCTGGTGGGCAGCCCGCTCAAGGGGCGCATCATGCTGGTAGATGACGTCATCACCGCCGGCACCGCCATCCGCGAATCCATGGATCTGATCCAGGCCAACGGCGCCTCGCTGG
Organism: Aeromonas sp. QDB34; assembly: GCF_027705405.1. Classification (NCBI taxonomy): domain Bacteria; kingdom Pseudomonadati; phylum Pseudomonadota; class Gammaproteobacteria; order Aeromonadales; family Aeromonadaceae; genus Aeromonas; species Aeromonas sp. QDB34. The sequence goes on from NZ_JAPDBT010000008.1 coordinate 21,807, forward strand.
CTGGCGTGCTGATCGCGCTGGACCGTCAGGAGAAGGGCAAGGGCGAGCTCTCCGCCATTCAGGAGGTGGAGCGTGACTACGGCGCTCACATCATCGCCATCATCCAGATGAGCGATCTGATCCAGTATCTGGAAGAGAAGCAGGCCGAGCAGCCGGAGCTGGCGGCGCAACTGGCCGCCATGAAGGCGTACCGCGCCCAGTACGGTATCTGAGTCGCAGTTCACACCGCGCAATAGCTGAATGCGGCGCCCGTTGGCTCTCTGGCAGCAAACGGGTGCCGTTTTTTTTCATCCGCAAAAAGTGGATCATGTGGCTTGAGCTTACCCTTACAGTAAAGGTTAGGGTTTGTTGGTCGGCGCTCATTCTGGCCGACTGGTTCCGGGGAGGAACAACATGACCACTCATCTTCAATCACCGATTCATCTGCAGTTGCCGCTCAGCGGCATGAGCTGCGCCAACTGCGCCGGCCGCATCACGACCGCCCTTAACAAGCTGGAGGGGGTAGAGGCCACCGTCAACTTCGCACTGGAGCAAGCCGCCATCGACCTAGCCAGCCCCGACCGTTTGCCGGCGGTGCTGGAGAGCATCAAGGCGCAGGGTTACGACTACGGCAGCGAGACCATCCTGTTTCAAATCACCGGCATGACCTGTGCCGGTTGCTCGGCCCGCCTGAACAAGATGCTGGCAGCGCTGCCCGGCGTCATCTCTGCCGACGTCAACTTCTCCATCGAGCAGGCCCGTATCGTGCTGGTACCCGGGATGCAGACGCCCGCGGCCCTGCGCGAGCAGATCGAGGCGCTCGGCTTTGGCGCCCAGTTGGCGCAGGGCTCGGCCAGCGGCCGCCGCCAGCAGTTGCTGGAGCGGGAAGCGCAGGAGGCCGCCAGCGCCCGTCAGGCGCAAACCCGGGTCATCGTCTCGGCCCTGCTGACCCTGCCGCTGCTGGCGGGCATGCTGGCCATGGCCGGTCTGCTGCCCTGGCATCTGCCCGCCTGGCTGGAGCTGGTGCTCGCCACCCCGGTGCAGTTCTGGATCGGCGCCCGTTTCTATCGCGGTGCCTGGCTCGCCATCAAGAACCGCTCCGCCAACATGGATGTGCTGGTGGCGACCGGTACCAGTGCGGCCTACTTCTACAGCCTCTATCTGCTGCTCAACCTGGGGATGGCCGCCAGCGGCCAGCTCTATTTCGAGGCAAGCGCCATCATCATTACCCTGATCTCCCTCGGCAAGTTGCTGGAAGCCAGGGCCAGACGCAGTACCCAGTCCGCCATTCGCGAACTGATGGCGCTGCGGCCGGAAACCGCCACCGTCTGGCGTGGCGAGAGCTGGCAGAGCGTCGCCATCGACGAGGTGCTGCGCGGCGATCGGCTGCGGGTGCTGGTGGGTGAGCGGGTGCCGGTAGACGGCAGAATCGTGAGCGGCGCCAGCGAGCTGGACGAGTCGATCCTCACCGGCGAGAGCCTGCCGGTGCCCCGCGGTGAGGGCGACAAGGTGCTGGGCGGTGCCATCAACCGCTCCGGCGTGCTGGAGATCGAAGCCACTACGGTGGGGGAGGACTCCAGCCTCAGCAAGATCATCGCACTGGTGGAAAACGCCCAGATGGGCAAGGCGCCGCTGCAACAGCTGGTGGACAAGGTCTCCGCCGTGTTCGTGCCGGTGGTGATGGCCATCGCCCTGTTCACCCTGCTGGTGTGGTACGCCATCAGCAACGACTTCGGTCAGGCGCTGCTGGCGGCGGTGGCCGTGCTGGTGATCGCCTGTCCCTGTGCACTGGGGCTGGCCACACCGGCGGCCATCGTCACCGGTACCGGGGTGGCGGCGCGCCACGGCATTCTGATCAAGGATGTCGATACCCTGCAGAAGGCCCACGCCATCAAGGCGTTGATCTTCGACAAGACCGGCACCCTGACCCAGGGCCGGCCGGTGCTGGCCAGCTGGAGCGGCAATGACGAGCAACTGCGCCTCGCCGCCGCCCTGCAGCAGGCGAGCGAACACCCGCTGGCGCTGGCCATGCGCGAGGCAGTCGGCAAAGAGGCTACGCTGCCCCAGCCGGAAGCCGTCGAGGTGCGGGTCGGGGCCGGTATTGTCGGTCAGGTCGCTGGCCACACGGTCGCCATCGGCAATGGCTCTTTGCTGGCCCTGCTCGGTATTGCACCGCCACAACAGGATGAACAAGCCGCCGACGGCGCGACCCGGGTCTGGGTGGCCATCGACGGCGTGGTGGCCGGCATAGCCGCACTGGCCGATACCCTGCGCCCCGAGAGCCCGGATGCCATCGCCACCCTGCGCCAGCGGGGCATCGCCAGCTGGCTGGTGAGCGGTGATGCGCCGGCGCCGGTGGCCCATATCGCCGCCAAGCTGGGGCTGGACGGGGCCTTCGACTCCGTGCTGCCGGCCGGCAAGGTGGAGAAAGTGGAGGCGCTGCGGGCACAAACCAGCGGGCTGGTGGCCATGGTGGGGGACGGGGTGAACGACGCCCCGGCGTTGGCGGCGGCGGATGTGGGTATCGCCATGGGCTCCGGCTCCGACGTGGCGATGGAGACCGCCTCCATCACCCTGATGCGGTCTGACCCGCGGCTGGTGGCCGATGCCATCGACATCTCGGCGGCCACCTGGCGCACCATCCAGCAGAACCTGTTCTGGGCCTTCGTATTCAACATCATCGGCATTCCGCTGGCGGCGCTGGGTTACCTCAGCCCCGAGCTGGCGGGGGCGGCCATGGCCCTGAGCAGCATCACAGTATTGAGCAATTCCCTGCTATTGAAACGCTGGCAGCCGCGGGCTCTCGCCCAGGTCAGCACAGAATCGAACCGTTAAGGAGTCATCCATGAACATCAGCAAGGTAGCCAAGGCGACGGGACTGACCGCCAAGACCATTCGCTACTACGAGAGCATCGGCCTCATCTCGGCGCCGGTCCGCAGCGACAACGGCTACCGCAGTTACACCGAGGGGGCGCTGCGCGAGCTGCGCTTCGTCAAGCGGGCGCGGGAGACCGGCTTCAATCTGGAGGAGTGCCAGGAGCTGCTGGCGCTCTATCGGGACGAGCACAGAACCAGCGCCCAGGTGAAAAAGCTGGCGCAGGAGAAGATCGTCGATCTGCGCGCCCGCATCGCCGGCTTGCAGGCCATGCTCAGCTCCCTCGAGGGGCTGGTCGGCTGCTGCCACGGGGATGAAAACCCCGAGTGCCCGATCCTCGACGAGCTGGAGCGCGGCTGAGCCGTCTCTGCCGGCAGGCCTGGGCCTGGCATCATCGACTGACTAACCGCTTAATAACGGACGTTTTATTGTTGGCTCCGAAGGGGTAGTGGTAGACTGTGCGGCTCTTGTACAGGGAGTACGCAGTTGACCCAGAGTGTGACACGTCAGGTGAAGCAGGCCATCATGGCCCAGCTCTATACCCACGCCTCATTCAGCCTGCCTTGCCTGGGTCTGCTGGCGCTTGGCTGGAGCCTGCTGTTCCACGACTACCTGCCTGCCGCCGAAGCGCTCGGCTGGCTGGCCGGGGTGTTGCTGCTGCTGATCTGCCGAGGCTGGCACCTGCGCTGGCGCCAGCCCAGGCTGGCGCAGATCCCGCTGCCGGTGCTGGAGCGCGAGCTCTTCATCGGGGTGACCATCACCTCCATCATCTGGGCGCTGGGTGTGCTGCTCTACATGGACAAGCTGCCCGACACCTATCGCGCCGCCATGATGATGCTCTCCAGCCTCATTCTCACCGGCAGCGCCATCATGCTGTTCGGCAGCCGCCGTTCGCTTTACGGCGCCGTCTTGCCGCTCGGGCTGGCCATGCTGTTCGAGCTGGGGGCGGGCAACGAGCAGGAGCGGATCGTCTCCTGCATGCTGGCGGGCTACCTGTTCGTCTTCCTGCCGACCCTGCTGCGCCGCCTGCGGCGGGATCAGGTAGCCTCGCTTTACCACCGTTTCTCCAACGCCGATCTGGTGGCCGAGCTGAAGGCGGTCTCCGAGCACCTCAAGCTCACCTCCCGCTTGGACGGGTTGACCGGCATCGCCAACCGGGCCCACCTCGACTACTGCCTCGAGCGCGCCTGGCGTCGCTGTCACCGGGCCCGGGCGCCGCTGTCGCTGGTGCTGGTGGATGTGGACTACTTCAAGCAATTCAACGACCTGTACGGCCATCAGCTGGGGGACGAGTGCCTGCAGCAGGTGGCGGGTCTGCTGGCCGAAGTGCAGCGGCGCGAGGACGATCTCGCCGCCCGCTACGGCGGCGAGGAGTTCGCCCTGCTGTTGCCCTGTACCAGCATGCAGGGGGCGCTGCAGATCGCCGAGAACGTGCGGGTGGCGCTGAAGGATTTGAGCATTCCCCATCAGAAATCCCTGGTCTCCGGTCGGGTCAGTTGCAGCTTCGGGGTGGCGACCCTGGTGCCGGATCAGAGCCTCTCTATCAGCGAGCTGATTCAAAAAGCGGATGCGGCCCTCTACCAGGCCAAGCATAATGGGCGGGATCGTATCGAAGTAGCCTTGATGGGTAAGGTTGCCTGAGTTTCACAAGACAGATTAAAGAGGTCGTCTATGCAATGTCATCGTATCGAAGAGCTGCTGGAGTTGTTGCAGCCTGCCTGGATCAAGGAACAGGATCTCAGCCTGGTGCAGTTTGTTGCCAAACTGGCCGAGGAAGCGGGATTTGAAGGTCCTCTGTCCGAGCTGACCGACGACATGCTGATCTACCACCTCAAGATGCGGGAATCCGACAAGCAGGCGATGATCCCCGGCCTGGCCAAGGATCACGTGCCCGACTTCAAGGAAGCCCTGCTCAAGGCCCGCGGCATCAAGTAAAGATTGCTCCAGCTGGAGCCTCTATTGGTGTTCAAAAGAATCTCTCAAAAAGGCGTTTCGTCAACTGGCGATACGTCTTTTTTGTTGCTTGAAATTGCGACGCCACTCGAACATTAGATACATTTTACCCACACAATTAGCAGGCTGTTTAAGATATAATCCGCTCCATAACAATTAATGAGTGGAGCGAAGTGTTGCAATGGCCGACCAGGACAAGATCGATATCAAGGATGTCACCGGCGATGTAACGGGGACATACAACCCCAATACCTTCAAAGCGAGCGATGACAGGTTCAATCCCGGCAACCGCATCTACGTGAGGGCCCAAACCGGCTACTGGCAGCGGGTGCGCAAGGCCATGGGCTGGTTCTTCGTGGTGCTCTTCGTCGCCATTCCCTGGTTGCGCTATGACGGTCGCCAGGCCGTGCTGTTCGACATCGGTCACCAGCAGTTCCACATCTTCGGTGCCACCATCTGGCCGCAGGACCTGACCCTGCTGGCCTGGATCTTCATGATTGCCGCCTTCGGGCTCTTCTTCGTGACCACCTTCCTCGGCCGGGTCTGGTGCGGCTATCTCTGCCCGCAGACGGTGTGGACCTTCATGTTCATCTGGTTCGAAGAGAAGCTGGAAGGGGCGGCCAACAAGCGCCGCAAGCTGGATGCCTCGCCCTGGAACGCCGAGAAGCTGGCCCGCAAGGGGGCCAAACATCTGGCCTGGATCCTGCTGTCGCTGGGTACCGGCCTCACCTTCGTCGCCTACTTCCAGGATGTGTTCAAGCTGGTGCCGGACTTCTTCACCCTGCAGGCCAGCGGCTGGGTCATCTTCTGGGTGGTGCTGTTCGCCGCCTGTACCTACGGCAACGCCGGCTGGATGCGCGCCATCATGTGCATTCACATGTGCCCGTATGCTCGCTTCCAGTCCGCCATGTTCGACAAGGACACCTTCATCGTCGGCTATGACGCCAAGCGCGGTGAAACCCGTGGCGCCCGTGCCCGCAAGGCCGATCCCAAGGCGCTGGGGCTGGGGGACTGCATCGACTGCGACCTCTGTGTGCAGGTCTGCCCGACCGGCATCGACATCCGCGACGGCCTGCAGTACGAGTGCATCAACTGCGGCGCCTGCGTCGATGCCTGCGATCAGACCATGGAGCGGATGGGCTATCCGAAGGGGCTCATCAGCTACACCACCGAGCACAAGCTGGCCAACGACTCCACCCACGTGGCGCGGCCCAAGCTGATTGGCTATGGCCTGGTGATGGCGGTGATGCTGGGGGTGTTCGTCTACAACGCCATGTCCATCATGCCGATGGGGCTCGATATCCTGCGGGATCGCAACCAGCTGTTCCGCGAGAACAGCGAGGGGCTCATCGAGAACACCTACACCCTGAAGATCCTCAACAAGACCCTGCATCCCCAGACCTATCAGCTGGATGTGGAGGGGCTGCCGGAGCACGAATGGTTCGGCCCGCGCGAGGTGACCTTGAAGGCGGGCGAGATCTTCACCCTGCCGGTGAGCGTAGCGGTCGACCCCTTCAACCTGAAGAAGCCGACCCTGGACATCCGCTTCGTGCTCAAACGCGAAGGGGCGGCCGCGGACGACAGCAAGGGGATCCTGCGCCAGCCAAGCAAGTTCATCAGCCGGCTGTGACCGCCACCATGGCCGGTTTTAGCCGGTCATCGGGCGCGGCAATGATAAGCAGTAGTGATAGAATGGGGCGCAACGGCGCCCCTTTCTCATGGTGGATGACATGCGTTTCAACTATTCCGACCTCAATCCCGATCTCATCATGGATGCGCTGGACCTCAGCGGCCTGCGTATCGACTCCGGTCTCATCGAACTCAACAGCTACGAAAACCGGGTCTACCAGTTTCAGGATGAAGATCGTCGCCGCTACGTGGTGAAGTTCTACCGTCCTGGTCGCTGGAGCCGGGCCCAGATCCTCGAAGAGCACGACTTTGCCGCCCGCCTCAATGAGGCGGAGATCCCGGTTGCCGCCCCCATCGCCTTTGCCGGTGAGACCCTGCTGGAGCATCAGGGCTACCCCTTCGCCATCTGGCAGAGCGTGGGGGGCCGCCAGTTCGAGGTGGACAACCTCGACCAGCTGGAGTGGGTGGGGCGCTACCTCGGCCGCATCCATCAGATAGGGGCCAGCCGTCCCTTCCACCACAGAGTCCGGCTCGATGTGGAGAGCATGCTGCACGAGCCGCGTCAGCTGCTGGCGTCCGGCGAGTGGCTGCCGAGCGGGCTGGCCAAGTCCTTCTTCGGGGTACTGGACGAGCTGATCAAGCATGTCAGTGACGCCATGACCCTGGACGTGGCCCAGATCTCCCTGCATGGCGACTGCCATCCGGGCAACATCCTCTGGCGCGACGGCCCCCTGTTCGTCGATCTGGATGACTGTCGCAGCGGCCCCGCCATCCAGGATCTCTGGATGATGCTGAGCGGCGAGCGGCACGAGCAGCTGATCCAGCTCGATACCCTGTTGGCGGGCTATGAAGAATTCATGGAGTTCGACCCGCGCGAGCTGGCGCTGATCGAGCCGCTGCGGGCCATGCGCATCGTCCACTACATGGCCTGGCTGGCCCGGCGCTGGGAAGACCCCGCCTTCCCGCGCCACTTCCCCTGGTTCAACACCGATCACTACTGGCGCCAGCAGATAGCGACCCTGCACGACCAGCTGGAAGCGCTCAAGGCACCGCCCCTGACGCTGACGCCTGGCTGGTGATGAGGGAAAGAGAGCGGGCGGCAGACGGGACTCGCGCACCCAGCTTGACCATTGACTGCGCAGTGGTGACGCAATAGGCTTGGCACTGCTTCGGTTCGCCGGGCGTGCCTCACAGTGATCCCTTAACAGGAAACGTCATGAAAAAAGTACTATTTTTCCTTGCTGCCATGCTGATGATCCCCATGGTTCACGCCGCCCCCGAATTCAAGGAAGGCGTCAACTACGATGTGGTCAAACAGACCGGTAGCGCCCAACCGGAAGTGCTGGAGTTCTTCTCCTACTACTGCCCCCACTGCGCCAAGTTCGAGCCGATTGCCGAGGATCTGAAGAAGAACCTGCCGGAAGGCGTGCCGATGAAGAAAAACCCGGTGGCCTTCCTGGGCCGCGAGATGGGTCCGGAGATGCAGCGTGCTTACGCCGTTGCCAGCCTGCTGAATGTTGAAGGCAAGCTGACCCCGGCCATCTTCGACAAGATCCACACCCAGCGTCAGTACCCGCAGAGCCGTGCCGACGTGAAGCAGATCTTCGTGGACAACGGCGTGCCGGCCGAGGAGTTCGACGGTGCCGTCGACAGCTTCGCCGTCTCCGGCATGGTCTCCCAGTTTGACCGCAACACCGAGAGCTACAACATCCGCGGTGTGCCGGCCTTCCTGGTCAACGGCAAGTACATGGTGAAGATCGAATCCATTACTTCCCAGGAGCAGTTCAACCAGCTGGTGAAATTCCTGCTGGCCAAGAAAGACTGATCCCGCCAGACCCGATGAAAAAAGCCCGCCGGTGTAAACCGGCGGGCTTTTTGTTTGCCATCAGATTGGCCGAAGTCAGACCCCGACGTGGAACGCCTGCTTGAGGTTGCGGATGAAGTCCGCATCCCGGCACAGGGTCTTGCCGGGGCTGTCGGAGATCTTGGCGACTGGGCCGCCGTTGCACTCCATCAGCTTGAAGACGATGTTCATCGGGCTGACGCCGGGTAGATCGCAGGTGAGCTTGGTGCCGATGCCGAAGCTGGTGTTGATGCGGCCGCGGAAGTGACGGAACAACTCGACCGCCTTGTCGAGGTTGAGGCCATCGGAGAACACCAGCGTCTTCTCGGTGGGGTCGATGCCGAGCCGCTGATAGTGGCTGATGGCCTTCTCACCCCACACCACGGGATCGCCGGAGTCGTGGCGCAGCCCCTGATAGCGGCTGGCCAGCTCGAAGTCGAAGTCGCGCAGGAAGGCATCCATGGTGATGCAGTCGGTGAGCGCGATGCCGAGGTGATTGGTGAACTCATCCAGCCAGCTGGTGAGGGCGGCCCGCTGGCTGTGCTCGAGCGGGAAGCCGAGCTGCTGGTGGGCCTGGAACCACTCGTGGGCCTGAGTGCCCACCGCCGGCAGGCCATATTTCTGGGCCAGCAGGTAGTTGCTGGTGCCGCGAAACGCCGGCAGCCGCTCCTTGAGGCGACCCACCACCGCATCCTGCACCGCGAGGGAGAAACGGCGCCGGGTGCCGAAGTCGATGAGGTTGAACTCGTTCATCTCCTCCCGGCTCAGCTCCCGCTCCAGCTTGTCGATCTTCTGATCGAGCCGCTCCAGCGCCTGACTGACGCCAAACTGGGGGTAACGGAAGCGGTTGCGCATCTCGCTGATGATGGCGAGCACCGGGATCTCCCACAGGATCACGTCCTGCCAGGGGCCCTCGACCCGCACGTTGATGCGACCGTCCTGCTCGAACACCTTGAGCAGGGAGGCATCCAGCGGCTTGCGGCGCAGGTGGTCGAGGTAATCGGCGGTAAAGAAGGGGCGCTCGGCCAGGAAGTTGAGCTCGGGCCTGGTCAGCCGCAAGGAGCCGGCAAGGTGCAGCTGCTCCTCAATCTGGCCCATCATGGGCAGCAGATCCTCTTCATTGCGGCTGTGGAACTCGGCCACCACCTCGGCATCCGGATAGCGATGGAACACCGCCTGCTGCATGTGCAGCTTGTAAGCATCTGTATCGAGCAGGCTGTTGAGTATGGGTGGCATATCAGACTCCCCGCAGGCGGGTGAACGCAAGAGCGCTCCCCTGCCGCTTTTGTAGATTGCAGACGCCGGTATCGGGCAGGCTGATGAGAATGAGGGGCATATCAGGCGTCCAGCAGGCGTTGTACATCGATCAGGCTTTGGGCGAGTTCGGCGCCGGCCTCGATCATCTGGGTGTGGGCGCTGGCAACCGTCTCGGGGGTGATGCCACGACAGGCATCGAGATGGACGATCACCCGGAAGCCGGCGCGGCGCAGCTGCAGCACGCTGGTCTTGACGCAGTAATCGGTGGCAAGGCCACCGGCCAGTACGGTAGTGACGCCGCGGGCGTGCAGAAACTCGATGAGTCCGGTGCTGCGGCGCTCGGCCAGATCGTGGAAGCAGGTGCCGTAGGGGTGCAGATCCGGCTCGACCCCCTTCCAGACGAAGAAGTCGTAATCGACCGGGGCCGGCAGGCCGTCGAGCAGTTCGAAGCCGCGGGTACCCGGCACGCAGTGCACCGGCCAGGTGAGGTCGGCGTTGGGCAAATCCAGCGGCAGCAACATGCCGGCGGGATCGCTGACGGCCCAGGCGGCGTTGGCGGGATGCGAATCCTTGCTGCCGATCCGCAGGCTGGCGAGGGTGGCCTGAGCGTTGAGCGCAGCCACAATATCATCCCCGCCCGCGACGGGCAGTTCGTTCGGGCAGAGGGGGGTAAAGCCCTTCTGCGCATCAATATCCAGGCTGGCGACGGTTCCCATTGAGTGGCTCCTGCACATACTATTCGTGTGATATTATCTACCAAACATTAATCGAAGGCGAGCAGGGCGATCGGCATGTTGAGAATGAGTCTGGATATGGTGGTGCTGCGGTTGAACGAGGAGCGGCTCGAGCTGCTGCTTGAGACCCGCGATCGCCCACCCTTTGCCCACTGCTGGCAACTGCCGGCGCTGCGCATCGACGAGACCCGGGATCGGGATCTGGACGCGGCTCGCCATCGCCTGCTGACCGAGTGGGGGCTGGGCCACTGCTACAGCGAGCAGGTCTGCACCCTCGGCAATCTGGAGCGGGATCCCCGTGGCTGGTCCACCACCCTGGTCTATCTCTGCCTGGTGGACTCCGAGGTCGAAGCCGTGCACGGCTGCTGGCACCCGCTCTGTGACCTGCCGGGGCTCAGCCTCGCCTTCGACCACACCCAGCTGATCGCCCGGGGGCTGGAGCGGCTGCGGATCAAGAGCCGTTACAGCACCTTGCCGCTGCAACTGCTGGGAGCCGAGTTCACCCTCTCCGAGGTGCAGCGGGCCTTCGAGATCATCCTGCAGACGCCGATGAACACGGCGGCCTTTCGCAAGCGGATCCACCGCGCCGGCATCCTGCTGGATACCGGCCGCAAGCGTACCGGCAAGCAGCGCCCCGCCATCCTCTACCGGATGGAGAGCCCCTGCTGCGTGATGTTCGATCAGGTAATGAACGGAGCGGAGGCATGAGTGGCCCAGGTTTTAGCCAGCGGGGAGCAAAGCATGAGTGAGACCAGCGTGCACAAGGTGCTGGTCAGCGCCTGCTTGCTGGGCCAGCCGGTGCGCTACGACGGTCAGAGCAAGGGCATTGTCAGCGACTGGCTGCGCGAGCTGGGGGCTGAAGGACGAGTGCTGGCGTTTTGCCCCGAGGTGGCGGGTGGCCTGCCGACTCCGCGCCCCCCTGCCGAACGGCAGGGCGAGCGGGTGGTGACAGAGGGTGGAATGGATGTGACGGCAGAGTTCGATCACGGCGCCCGGCTGGCGCTGCAACTCTGCCAGGCTCAGGGCATTCGCTTCGCCCTGCTGAAGGAGGGGAGCCCCTCCTGCGGCAGCGGCCGCATCTACAACGGCCGCTTCGAGGGGCAATCCGTGGCGGGCGAGGGCATGACCACGGCCTTGTTGCGCCGCCACGGCATCCGGGTGTTCAGCGAGGATCAGCTGCCCGAGCTGGCCTCGGCGCTCGCCTTGGCTGCCTGCGGCTCGGCCTGAGCCGCCGCATCGGCTGCCTGCCACTGCGCCAGCACGGCGTCCTTCTCCTGCCAGCGCTGGTTCAGCCACTGCTGGAAGCCGCGTTTGAACTGCTTGTCGTTGAAGTAATCCCCCACCAGCTGCTCATCCACCGGCAGCTCCTCGATCCGTACCCGGATGCGCTTCATCCGTCCCATCAGGAAATCCTTGAAGGGAGTTTCTGGGTTGTCCGGGTAGCTGATGGTGACGTTGATCAGGCTGTCGAACTGCTCTCCCATGGCCGCCAGGGTGAAGGCCAGCCCAGCCGCCTTGGGCGACATCAGGTGCTGGTAACGGGAGCGGGAGGCGTCGCGCTTCGCCTCGGTGAAGCGGGTCCCCTCCACGAAGTTGATAACGGTGGTGGGGATGTGACGAAACTTCTCGCAGGCGTTGCGGGTGGTCTCGATGTCTTTGCCGCGCAGATGCGGATTCCTCAGCAAAAACTCCCGTGAGTAGCGACGCATAAAGGGCATGTCGAGCCCCCAGCAGGCCAGCCCCAGCAGCGGGATGTAGATCAGCTCGTGCTTCATGAAGAACTTGGGCACCGGCAGCCGGTCGCGAAACAGATGACCCAGCACCACGATATCGGTCCAGCTCATGTGGTTGCTGATGATCAGATACCAGCCATCCTTGCGCAGCCGGGTGTCGTCCTCCACCTGCCAGTCGATGCGGGTGGTGAGGCGGATGACCAGGGCGTTGCAGGCCAGCCACAGGCGCATGAAACGGTTGTTGAGGCGACTGCAGGCACGGCCAAAGGCCGGGATCGGCAGCAGCAGCTTGGCCAGTGACACCAGCAGGATCAGGCTGGCGCACAGGGCGGTAAACAGTATGGTCAGGCCGGCGCTGATGAGCAGCACCAGCGGACCCGGGAGCAGGGTTAGCATGGCGTCGTTGAGGGCGTCTTGTCCGCCAGCAGCTGATCCAGGGTCTGGTCCTTCTCGTGCCAGATCCCGTTCAGCCACTGTTGAAACTCTTGTTGGAACTCGGGGTCATTGAAGTAATCCCCCACCAGATTGCGTTCGATCGGCAAAAAGCGGACTCGAACCTTGATCTCCTTGACCCGACCGCACATGAAGTCCCAGTAACTGGGGATGCCGTCCGGATAGGCGATGGTCACATCCACCAGCTTGTGCAGCTGATCACCCATGGCCGCCAGGGTGAAGGCGATGCCGCCCGCCCGCGGGTGCAGCAGGTGGCGATAGGGTGCTGCCTGTTTGTCGTGTTTGCGGGCGGTGAAGCGGGTGCCCTCCACGAAGTTCATCACACTGACCGGAATATGGCGGAACTTGGCACAGGCCTGGCGCGTGGTCTCTATGTCTTTTCCCTTCAGATGCGGTTTCTTTTCCAGCAACTTGCGCGAATATCGCCGCATGAAGGGGAAATCCAGCGCCCACCAGGCCAGACCGAGAAAAGGTACCCAAATCAGTTCTTTCTTGAGGAAAAACTTCAGGAAGGGGATTTTTTGATTAAAAATCCGCTGCAGTACCAGTATGTCGACCCAGGATTGATGGTTGGCAATCACCATATACCACTCATTCCGGCGCCCTTTGTCCACTCCGACCACATCGAAAGGGGTTCTGATGATGGTTTTCTGGATCAGGTTGTTGAAACCGATCCAGCAGCCGGCACTGCCATCCAGCAGCGCGTTGCAGAGGGTGCGCCAGCCCTTGAGGGGCAGCAACAGCTTGAGCAGGCCCAGCGTGAGGATGGGGATAAACCAGAACAGGGTGTTGAGAAAATAGAGCAGGGTCGAGAGGCTGCCGCGCAGTCGCTCAATCAGCTTGTTGGGCATGGGTCGGGTCCGTCTTGCTGTCGATAAGGGGCCATCAAGTGGTCAGATCTGTGGCCATAATATCAGCCGATGGCCCACGAGACCATGCAAGGGGCCATCGCGGTCGCTTCCTGCCCCGTATCAGCCGCTGCGCAGCCGTGACAGCAGCCGGTCCATGGCCCGGTAGCCGAGCGCCTCGATCAGGTGCTCCTTCTCGATGGCCTGCCGTCCTGCCAGATCGGCGATGGTGCGCGATACCCGCAGGATACGGTGCCAGGCCCGGATGCTGAGCCCCAGCTTCTGGATGGCATTCTCCAGAAACTCGGCATCCTGTGGCGATAAGCGGCAAATTTCTTCAATTTCACGGCTATCAAGCAGGTTGTTGAGCTTGCCGTTGCGGCTCAGCATGCGCTCCCGTGCCGCCAGCACCCGCTCGCGGATCTGCTGGCTCGACTCCCCCCGCTCCGCCTTGCCGGTCAGGCTGCCCTTGGGCAGCAGCGGTACTTCCACCGTCAGGTCGAAGCGGTCGAGAAAGGGGCCGGAGAGCTTGCCGAGGTAGCGCAGGATCTGATCCGGGCTGGAGCGGGTCTGGCCATCGCCATAGTGGCCGCAAGGGCTGGGGTTCATGGCGCCGACCAGCTGGAAGCGGGCGGGGAAATCGACCTGGCGGGCGGCCCGGCTGATGGTGATGTGGCCGGTCTCCAGCGGCTCGCGCAGGGAGTCGAGCACCTTGCGCTCGAACTCGGGCAGTTCATCCAGAAACAGCACCCCGTTGTGGGCCAGGGATATTTCGCCGGGCCTTGGGTGACTGCCACCCCCCACCAGCGCCACCGCCGAGGCGCTGTGGTGGGGTGTGCGATAGGGCCTGTGATGCCAGTGACCGGCGCGCGGGGTGAGGCCGCCGATGGAGTGGATGGCGGCGGTCTGCTGCGCTTCCTGTTCGCTCAGCGGCGGCAAGATGCCGGGCAAGCGGCTGGCCAGCATGCTCTTGCCGGTGCCGGGCGGGCCGATGAACAGCAGGTTGTGGCTGCCGGCGGCGGCGATCTCCAGCGCCCGCTTGGCCTGGGACTGGCCGATCACGTCCTGCAGGTCCGGCACATCGGGCAGGGCATCCGTGGTCTGGGGATCCGGCAGCGGCAGCTCGTACTGGCCCGCCAGCCAGGCGGTGACGGCCAGCAGCTGATGGGCGGTGCGCACCTCGGCGTCCTGGATCAGCGAGGCTTCGGGACCGTTCTCTCGCGGTACCAGCAGGGTGCGACCCGCATCCCGGCAGGCGAGCACGGCGGGTAGTACCCCGAGCACGGGACGGATCTCGCCGGTCAGGGCCAATTCGCCTAAAAATTCGTGATCGAGCAGGTATTTTGCCGGTATCTGCTTGGAAGCGGCGAGAATGCCGATGGCGATGGCCAGATCGAAACGGCCCCCCTCCTTGGGCAGATCGGCGGGGGCCAGATTGACCGTGATGTGTTTGCTCGGGAACTCGAAATTGCCGTTGAGCAGGGCGCTGCGCACCCGATCTCGCGACTCCTTCACCGAGGTTTCCGGCAGGCCCACCATGTTGAAGGCGGGCAAACCGTTGGAGAGGTGCACCTCCACCGTCACTTGCGGGGCCGCGACACCTAAGCTGGCACGGCTATAAACCACAGCTAATGACATAAATCCCGTCCTTGGTTTGATGTATGTGCTGGTTAACCGTTTTTTATTAGTTTTTTGTTCCAATTGACGCGTTCGGACTCAGTCAAAATCAGAGTCTTGTCAGGCAAAAAACGCTTGCCCAATAAAAATCACCGTGCTAGTTCTAATAGCGATTCGCGGTAAAAACCGCCCAATTTCACAGGATTTCCGGTTGTAACTATGAACATGGCCTCCCGTTTCGTCAGCATTATTGTGGTCCTAGTGGTGATTATTATCTCACCGCTCGGGGCTCGTTTAGCTGCACGGAACAAGGGATAGACCCACCACCGGACAGAACGAAACAAGCGACCCCCGAGCCTCACAGCCCGGGGGTTTTTTTTCGACCAAAGGACAGGATTTTCCACATGAACGGCGCGCAGTTTTTGGTACAGGTTCTCAAAAAACAGGGTGTGACCCAGGTGTTTGGTTACCCGGGCGGGGCCATCATGCCGGTCTACGATGCCCTGTATGACGGTGGCCTGGCCCATCAGCTCTGCCGCCACGAGCAGGGTGCCGCCATGGCCGCGGTCGGTTATGCCCGCGCTTCCGGTCAGGTGGGGGTCTGCATCGCCACCTCCGGCCCCGGCGCTACCAACCTGGTGACTGGCCTCGCGGAGGCGCTGCTCGATTCGGTGCCGCTGGTGGCCATCAGCGGTCAGGTGCCCTGCGCCGCCGTCGGGACCGATGCGTTTCAGGAAGTGGACGTGCTCGGCATGTCCCTCTCCTGCACCAAGCACTCCTTCATGGTGACCGATGTGGCCGATCTGCCGCAGGTCATTGCCGAAGCCTTCGCCATCGCCAGTGAAGGGCGCCCGGGCCCGGTGCTGATCGACCTGCCCAAGGATGTGCAACTGGCCAAGGTGCCAACCCAGAGCCCGCTGTTTGCGGTAGCAGAGCCCGAGCATCTGAGCCAGGCCGAACTGACGGCCGCCCGTACCCTGCTGGCTGTCGCCGAGCGCCCGGTGCTCTACGTCGGCGGCGGGGTGGGCATGGCCAATGCCGAGTCACAGCTGCGCGACTTTGCCGCCGCCACAGGCATGCCAGCGGTCACCACCCTCAAGGGGATTGGCGCACTCGACCCCGACAGCCCCGTTTATCTCGGCATGCTCGGCATGCACGGCACCAAGGCTGCCAACTACGCGGTGCAGCAGTGCGACTTGCTGCTGGTGGTGGGCGCCCGTTTTGATGATCGGGTGACTGGCAAGCTGGAGGAGTTCGCCCCCGAAGCCAAGGTGATCCACCTGGATGTGGACGCCGCCGAGTTCGGCAAGCGCCGCGCCGCCGAGGTGGGCATCACCCAGGATCTCAAACAGGTGCTGCCGCGCCTCGCTATGTCCCTCTCCATCGAGCCATGGCGTGAGCACTGCGCGAACATGGCCCGCGAGTATGCCTTTCGCTACGACCATCCTGGCCAGCCCATCTATGCCCCGGCGCTGCTCAAGCAGCTCTCCGCCAGATTGCCGGAGAGCAGCGTGGTGGCCTGCGATGTGGGTCAGCACCAGATGTGGGTGGCCCAGCACATGCGCTTCACCAGCCCGCGCAACCACCTCTCCAGCGCTGGTCTCGGTACCATGGGCTTCGGCCTGCCGGCCGCCATCGGCGCCAAGATGTCGCGCCCCGAAGATGAAGTGGTGCTGGTGAGCGGTGACGGCTCTTTCATGATGAACGTGCAGGAGCTTGGCACCATCCGCCGGGCCCAGCTCAAGGTGAAGATGGTGCTGCTGGACAACCAGCGCCTCGGCATGGTGCGCCAGTGGCAGGAGCTGTTCTTCGACGGCCGCTACAGCGAGACCATCCTCTCCGACAACCCCGATTTCATCGCCCTGGCTGCCGCCTTCGGCATCCCCGGCGAAACCATCACATGCAAGGATCAGATAGCTGGCGCCCTCGATCGCCTGCTGGCCAGCGAGAGTGCCTACCTGCTGCATGTGGCCATTTCAGAGGAAGAAAACGTCTGGCCCCTGGTTCCGCCAGGAGTCGCCAACCACCAGATGATGGAGCAACGCCCATGAGTCAGTTCAATACCTTGCAAATCCATGCCCAGCCCAGACCCGAAGTGATGGAGCGGGTGCTGCGGGTGGTTCGTCACCGCGGTTTCAACCTCTGCGCCCTCAACATGGAGCAGGATTGCCAACAACTGCGGATCACGGTTACTGTCGAGTCGGTGCGTCCCATCCAGCAGTTGTGGAGCCAGCTGGTGAAGCTGGTGGACGTTTCCCGGGTCGATGCACTGGAACAGCAACCCCGGATCAGAGCTTAAGGAGCCAAGCCAATGTCACAGCCTTCCCAATCCGCCACTCACCCCCAATACATCTGGTTCAACGGCAAACTGGTGCCCTGGCAGGATGCCCAGGTGCACGTGATGAGTCACGCCCTGCACTATGGCTCCTCGGTGTTCGAAGGGGTGCGCGCCTATGATACCCCCAAGGGCACCTGCATCTTCCGCCTGCAGGAGCACACCCGCCGCCTGTTCGACTCCGCCAAGATCTACTGGATGGACGTTCCCTACAGCGAGGCCGACGTGAATGAAGCCTGCCGCACCGTGGTGCGCGAGAACGGCCTGAAGAGCGGCTACCTGCGCCCGCTGGCCTTTGTCGGCAACGTGGGGCTGGGGCTGCATCCGCCGCTGGATGCCAAGGCCGACCTGATGGTGGCCGCCTTGCCGTGGGGCGCTTATCTGGGGGAAGAGGGGCTGAAAAACGGGGTGGATGTCTGCGTCACCTCCTGGAACCGGCTCGCTCCCAACACCATTCCTACCGGCGCCAAGGCCGGCGGCAACTATCTCTCCTCCCAGCTGATCAGCCGCGAGGCCAAGCGCAACGGCTTCGCCGAGGGGTTGGCGCTGGATGTAAATGGCTACCTGAGCGAAGGGGCGGGGGAGAACCTGTTCCTGGTGAAGAACGGCGTGCTGTTTACCCCGCCCGCTACCGCCGCCATCCTGCCCGGCATCACCCGCGACACCATCATGACGCTGGCCCGTGACTTGGGTTACGAGGTGCGCGAGCAGGCGCTGCCCCGTGAGGCGCTCTATGTCGCAGACGAAATCTTCATGACCGGCACGGCGGCGGAAGTGACGCCGGTGCGCTCCGTCGATCGGATGAAGGTGGGCGCAGGCTGCCGCGGCCCGGTGACCGAGCAGCTGCAAAACGCCTTTTTCGGCCTGTTCAATGGCCAGACCGAAGACAAGTGGGGCTGGCTGACGCCCGTCAACGACTGATGAGAGAGGGGAGGCGCCATGCCTCCCCGAGTCGCTTCCGGTCAGGGCACTGCGCTGTGCCCTTACCAGGATCGATTCCCGATCCGAGAGTCACTTTTTCATTTCCAAAGATAATGAGCCCGCTGGGCATTCAGGGAGTAGAGACATGCCGAAGTTGAGATCCGCCACCACCACCCACGGACGTAACATGGCCGGGGCCCGCGCCCTGTGGCGCGCCACCGGAATGACCGATCAGGATTTCGGCAAGCCCATCATCGCCGTGGTCAACTCCTTCACCCAGTTCGTGCCGGGTCACGTCCACCTCAAGGATCTGGGCCAGCTGGTGGCGCGCGAGATCGAAGCCGCCGGCGGGGTGGCCAAGGAGTTCAACACCATCGCCGTGGATGACGGCATCGCCATGGGCCACGGCGGCATGCTCTACTCTCTGCCGTCCCGCGAGCTTATCGCCGACTCGGTGGAGTACATGGTCAACGCCCACTGCGCCGACGCCATGGTCTGCATCTCCAACTGCGACAAGATCACCCCGGGGATGCTGATGGCCGCCCTGCGCATCAATATCCCGGTGATCTTCGTCTCCGGCGGCCCGATGGAA
The DNA here is from genome assembly GCF_027705405.1 of Aeromonas sp. QDB34. Taxonomy (NCBI): domain Bacteria; kingdom Pseudomonadati; phylum Pseudomonadota; class Gammaproteobacteria; order Aeromonadales; family Aeromonadaceae; genus Aeromonas; species Aeromonas sp. QDB34. The sequence continues at coordinate 40,576 of NZ_JAPDBT010000008.1, forward strand.
GCGGGCAAGACCAAGCTCTCCGATCAGATCATCAAGCTGGATCTGGTGGACGCCATGATCCAGGGCGCCGACCCCAAGGTTTCCGACGCCCAGAGCGAACAGGTGGAGCGCAGCGCCTGCCCTACCTGCGGCTCCTGCTCCGGCATGTTCACCGCCAACTCCATGAACTGCCTGACCGAGGCGCTGGGTCTCTCCCAGCCGGGCAACGGCTCGCTGCTGGCGACCCACAGCGACCGCGAGCAGCTGTTCAAGCTGGCGGGCCAGCGCATCGTGACCCTGGCCAAGCGCTGGTATGAACAGGACGATGCCTCGGCGCTGCCGCGCAACATCGCCACCAAGGCGGCGTTCGAGAATGCCATGGCGCTCGACATCGCCATGGGCGGCTCCACCAATACCGTGCTGCACCTGCTGGCGGCGGCCCAGGAGGCGGGCGTCGACTTCACCATGGCCGACATCGACCGCATGTCGCGCAAGGTACCACAACTGTGCAAGGTGGCGCCCTCGACCCAGAAGTACCATATGGAAGATGTGCACCGCGCCGGCGGTGTGGTCGCCATTCTGGGTCAGCTGGAAAAAGCGGGCCTGGTGCACGGGGATACCCGCAACGTGCTGGGGACCTCGTTGGTGGAGCTGCTGGCCGAATATGACGTCAGCCGCCAGCCCAGTCAGGAGGTGGTGGACTTCTATCGCGCCGGGCCAGCCGGGATCCGCACCACCAAGGCGTTCAGCCAGGATTGCCGCTGGCCGGAGCTGGATCTGGACAGAGCCGAAGGCTGCATCCGCTCGCTGGACAACGCCTACAGCCTGGAAGGGGGCCTGGCCGTGCTCGCCGGCAACCTGGCGCTGAACGGTGCCATCGTCAAGACCGCCGGGGTGGATGAGGAGAACCTCACCTTCCGCGGCCCGGCCCGGGTATTCGAGAGCCAGGACACGGCGGTCGCCGGCATTCTGGATGGCACCGTCAAGGCCGGTGAAGTGGTGGTGATCCGCTACGAGGGCCCGAAAGGGGGCCCCGGCATGCAGGAGATGCTCTACCCCACCACCTATCTGAAATCCATGGGACTCGGCAAGGCATGCGCCCTGATCACCGATGGCCGCTTCTCCGGCGGCACCTCGGGCCTCTCCATCGGCCACGTTTCGCCGGAGGCGGCCTCCGGCGGCACTATCGGTCTGGTGGAGGATGGCGACATCATCAACATCGACATCCCGGCTCGCAGCATGGTGCTGGAGGTGGCCGACAGCGTGCTGGCTGCCCGCCGCGTCGCCGTCGAAGCCCGTGGCTGGAAGCCGCTCGATCGCCAGCGTCAGGTCTCCTTTGCCCTGCGCGCCTACGCCATGTTCGCCACCAGCGCCGATAAAGGTGCGGTGCGCGATCGTTCGATGCTGGGGGAATAAATCATGGTCTCTGCAGCGGATTATCTACGCAAGGTGCTGCTCTCCCCCGTCTACGAGGCGGCGCGGGTCACCCCCCTGCAAACCCTGAAGAAACTCTCCGAGCGGCTCGGCAATCACGTCAGCCTGAAGCGGGAGGACCTGCAACCGGTCCACTCCTTCAAGCTGCGCGGCGCCTACCACAAGATCGCCACTCTGACCGAGGAGCAGAAGGCGCGCGGCGTCATCGCCGCCTCCGCCGGCAACCACGCCCAGGGGGTCGCCCTGTCGGCCGCCAAGCTCGGTATCAAGGCGATCATCGTGATGCCCAAGACCACGCCGGACATCAAGATCGATGCGGTGCGCCGGCAGGGCGGCAACGTCATGCTGTTTGGCAACAGCTTCGACGAGGCCTATGGCGAGAGCCGCCGCCTCGCCGAGTTGGAGGGCTACACCCTGATCCCGCCGTTTGACGACGTCGAGGTGATCGCCGGCCAGGGCACCATCGGCAAGGAGCTGCTGGAGCAGGATACCCACCTCACCCACGTGTTCGTGCCGGTGGGCGGTGGTGGGTTGGCCGCCGGGGTGGCGGTCTACATCAAGCAGCTGCTGCCGGATGTGAAGGTGATCGGGGTGGAGGCGGAGGGTTCCGCCTGCCTCAAGGCTGCGCTGGCGGCCGGCGAGCCGGTCAATCTGGAACGGGTCTCGCTGTTTGCCGACGGCGTGGCGGTCAAGCGTATCGGCGAGGAGACCTTCCGCCTGTGCAACCAGTATCTGGATGAAGTGGTAACCGTCTCCAACGACCAGATCTGCGCCGCGCTGAAAGACATCTTCGACGACTGCCGTGCCATTGCCGAGCCGTCGGGCGCCCTGTCGCTGGCGGGCCTCAAGGCCTACAGCGAGCGGGAGCAGGTCAAGGGGGGGCGGATGGCGGCCATTTTGTCCGGTGCCAACGTCAACTTCCACAGCCTGCGTTACGTGTCGGAGCGCTGCGAGATCGGCGAGAAGCGCGAGGGCATGTTGGCGGTGACCATTCCCGAGCGCAAGGGGGCCTTCCTCGACTTCTGCCGTCAGCTGGGGCCCCGCATGGTGACCGAGTTCAACTACCGCTACGCCGATGCCGAACAGGCGTCGCTGTTCGTCTCGGTGCGCCTCACCGGCGGTGACGAGGAGCTGGGTCAGATCATCGATCAGCTCGGCGGCAATGGCTATCCGGTGGTCAACATGACCGAGAGCGAGCTGGCCAAGAACCACGTGCGCTACATGATTGGCGGCCGCCCGGCCCGGCCCCTCGGTGAACGTCTCTACAGCTTCAAGTTTCCGGAGCAGCCGGGCGCCTTGATGCGCTTTCTGGAGACCCTGGGCTGTCGCTGGAACATCAGCCTGTTCCACTACCGCAACCACGGTGCCGACTACGGCCGGGTGCTCTGTGCCTTCGAGCTGCCTGATGAAGACGTGGCGGCCTTCCACGACTACCTGCACGAGATTGGCTACGGCTGGAAAGAGGTGAGCGACGATCCCGCCTACCGGCTGTTTCTGGCCAGCTAGGTGGGTTGCAAGCAACAAGAGGGAGGCCATTGGCCTCCCTTTTTCATGGCGCTGGCCGGCACATCCGCGGATACCTCCTGCATGGGGCGTTTTCCTGCCGGGAATGCCGGGCGCTTCACACTCTTGAGTCCCAAGTCATTTGAGGCTGGCAACAGATGGGATAACCTGATGGACGGGGCCGGGTTTGCCCCATCAGGGAAGAGAGGCGCAAGAGCGCCCATCACGACTCATTGCAGAGGCTTTCACCATGAACAAATCGATACTTGCCGTGCTGGTCAGCGGCCTGCTCGTCAGCGGGGCCGTGCAGGCTGCCGCTCAGGACAACACCTGGTACGTCGGCGGCAAGGCCGGCTGGTCCAAGTTCTTCGACGTGGATCAGAAGCAGGTCGTCTCCGACACCCTGGGGGCGCTGCAAAACACCAGCACCAGCAAGGATACGCTCGGGCTGGGCGCGTTTGCCGGCTATCAGCTCAACCCCAACCTGGGCTTCGAATTCGGTTATGACTGGTTCGGCAAGTACACCTCGTCCGGCGAATTGAGCGGGGTGAGGGTGGAAGGGGAAGCCAAGAGCCAGATGATCCAGACCACCATGAAGATAGGGTTCCCGGTCAACGATGCGCTGGATCTCTATGGCCGGATCGGCGGCGGCTACGCCTGGACCAACAGCGAACTGTCGGCCCAGACGGCCACCGACTTCATCAAGGATACCGGCAACAAGCATGGCGCCGTGTTCGTCGGCGCGCTGGGGGCCGAATACGCCATCGACCGTGACTGGGCCGCCCGCCTCGAATACCAGTACACCACCCCGCTCGGGGATACCTCTCTCGATCGTTCCGGCATCGAGATGGACAACGGCATGCTGGCGTTTGCCATGCTCTATCGCTTCGGTCAGCAGGGCGGCGAAGTGGCGGCGCCCGCACCGGCCCCGGCTGCGGCGCCTGCTCCCGCCGTGGTGGTGGTGCCCAAGACCTTCAGTCTGAGCTCGGACGTGCTGTTTGAATTCAACAAGGCGACCCTGAAGCCGGCTGCCAGCCAGGCGCTCGACAACCTGTTCAGCCAGATAGTGGCGGCCAATCCGAAAGATGGGGTGGCGACCGTGATCGGCCACACCGATCGCATCGGCTCCGACGCCTACAACCAGGCGCTCTCCGAGCAGCGCGCCCGCAGCGTCGCCGACTACCTGATCGCCAAGGGACTGTTTGCCGACAAGGTGCGGGTCGAGGGACGCGGCAAGTCCTCTCCGATCACCGGCAACAACTGCAGCAGCGGCTCCAAACCGGCGCTGATCGCCTGTCTGGCACCGGATCGCCGGGTGGAAGTGCGGCTGGAAGGGGTCTCCCAACCGGCGCAATGACCACGGTGGCAGCATGAACGACAAGGGAGGCCCAGGCCTCCCTTTTCATTGCCGCCAGCGGGGGCGGTTATGTGCGGATGCCGATGCCGCAGCCCTCTGATATAGCCAATCGGTGTTAAGCCCCCCCCGACAGTTGGTCGATAACTGACCAGATGTATGGCGCCGAGGGCGAAGATATGCGCATCGATCACTACGACCTCCAGGGGGAGGTGCAATACCAGCAGCAACAGGCGCAGTCCCGCAAGGTGCGCCGGCTCGGTCCCGTGCCGGCAGCCAGCCAGGTGCAGTCCCAGGCCACGGCGCCGGCGGACTCGACGCCAGCGGCCGGTGGCAGCAACCAGCTCACCTTCACCCGCAGCAGCCTGCTGACGCTGCAGATGGCCAGCCGCACTGCTGCCGGCCCGGTGCCAGCGGCTTCCACACCGGCCCCCGCCAAGCCTGCCGAGACCGGCAAGGGCGAACAGGATGGCATTCCCAACGACGGGCTCGACAATCGCCAGCGGCTGATCAAGCTGATGATCGAGGCGATGCTGGGCCACGAGATAGAGTTGCCGGATCCGATCAAACCGGCCGACCAGAGCGCGGAGGGAGTACCCGCCCCGACGGGTGAGGGGAGCCAGCCTGCCGCCGAGCCGGATCAGCTGGTGGAGGTGACCGACAGCCTGCTGCAAAAAGAGCTGCTCAACGTGGTGGCGGCGGCGAACTTGCAGACCCAGGATGGCCAGACCCTGCAGCTGGATCTGGGCTTTGTGCTGGACTGGCGCCAGCTCGACATCAGCCAGCGTCGTACCACCCTCAATGCCCTCAAGGATCCGCTGGTGCTCAGCCTGGACGGCAAGATAGCTGGCCTGACCGACGCCCGGGTCAATTTCGACATCGATCAGGATGGCAAGGTGGACAGCCTGCCCGGCCTGAGTGAAGGGAGCGGCTTCGTGGCGCTGGATCGCAACGGCAACGGCACCATAGATGACGGCGGCGAGCTGTTTGGGGCCCGCTCCGGCAACGGTTTTGGCGAGCTGGCGACCCTGGATGAGGATGGCAACGGGGTGCTGGACGAGCGGGACAGCCAGTTCTCGGCGCTGCAGTTCTGGCAGCCGGAGCAATCCCCCATCACTCTGGTGGAGCTGGGGATCGGCGCCATCCTGCTGCATCCTCTCGATACCCCCTTCAACCATCTGGGGGAAAGCGGCAATCAGGGGGTGTTGCGCCAGTCCGGTCTCTATGTGACCGAGCAGGGCAAGGGAGGCTGGGTGCAGCAGGTCGACCTGCGGGTCTGACCCCTGCACTCGCATGGCAAACCCGGTCGCTGACGCCGCGCGCCAGCGGCCGCTTCACCATCAGCGACCAGAGCCTGACTCAGTTCAGCTCGGTGGGGTCTATGTCGAGGCTCCAGCGTACCCGCTTGGTCTCGGGCCACCCCTCCAGCTCCTTCACCGCCCAATCCAGCAGCTGGGCCAGTGGCGCCCGGTTCGGCCCCTGCACCAGCAACTGCATGCGAAACTTGCCCGCCTTGCGCTCCATGAAGCCGCTGATGGGCCCGAGCACCTGAACATGGGGATAGCGGGCGCTGCGCAGGGTATCGGCGAGACGGCTGAGGAACAGTTGCACCTCGTCGCGGCCGTTGGCCTCGGCCCGAAACAGCCCCTGATAGCTGAACGGTGGCAGCCCCAGCAGGCGGCGCTCTTTCAACGCCGTGTCGGCGAAGTGGCCATAGCCGTTCTGGGTCAGATCCTGCAGCAGGGCGTGCTCCGGATGGTGGCTCTGCAGCACCACCAACCCCGGCTTGCTGGCACGGCCGGCACGGCCCGCCACCTGGGTGTAGAGCTGGGCCAGCTTCTCGGCGGCACGAAAATCGGCACTGAATAGCGCGCCATCCACATCCAGCAGCCCGACCAGCGTCACATCCGGGAAGTGGTGGCCCTTGGCCAGCATCTGGGTACCGATCAGGATCTTGTACTTGCCCGCCTTGATGTCGCCGAGGTGAGTTTCCAGCTCCCCCTTGCGGCGGGTGTTGTCCCGATCGATGCGCACCACCGGATATTGCGGGAACAGGGTGCCGAGCAGCTGCTCCAGCTGTTCGGTGCCGACGCCGGAGCCGATGAGCTCGTTGCTGCCACACTCGGGGCAGTGGTGGGGCAGCGGGCGCACGCTGTCGCAGTGGTGGCAGTGCAGCCGCCGCCCGGCCTGGTGCCAGGTGTACCAGGCGTCGCAGCGCTCGCAGGCGGCGCTCCAGCCGCACTGGTGGCAGATAAGAGCCGGAGCATAGCCACGACGGTTGAGAAACAGCATCACCTGATTGCCGGCCGCCAGGTGCTCTGCCATCAGCTGTTCCAGCTGGGGGGAGAGGCCGGCCTGCAGCCGCACGTTCTTGATGTCCAGGATCACCTGACGGGCTGTCTGGGCATTGCCGGCGCGACGAGTGAGAGTGAGGTGGTGATACTTGCCGCTGCGGGCGTTGTGCAATGTCTCCAGCGACGGGGTGGCCGAGCCGAGCAGGATGGGGATGCCGGCGCGATGGGCCCGCATCACCGCCAGATCCCGCGCGTGGTAGCGAAAACCGTCCTGCTGCTTGAAGGAGCCGTCGTGCTCCTCGTCGATGATGATGATGCCGAGGTTGTGAAACGGGGTGAACACCGCGGAGCGGGTGCCGATCAGGATGGCGGCGCCACCGTCGCGGCAGGCGAGCCAGGCATCGAGCCGCTCCCGGTCGTTCATGGCGGAGTTCATCGCCACCACCGGCACGTTGAAGCGGCGCCGGAAGCGGTTGATGGTCTGTGGAGTGAGGCCGATCTCGGGCACCATCACCAGCGCCTGCTTGCCCGCCTTGAGCAGGGGCTCGAGGATGCTCAGGTAAACCTCGGTCTTGCCGGAGCCGGTGATGCCATCCAGCAGGAAGGCGCCAAACTGGTCGCTCTGGCTGGTGACGGCGGAGACCGCCAGCGCCTGCTCGCCGTTGAGGCGCAGCCCCTCGCCCGGTTCAAAACGAGCGACCCAGTCGCCGTCATGGCTCGGCTCCAGCGAACGCTTCTCCAGCAGCCCCTTCTTCTCCAGCGCGGTGAGTGCGGCGCTCGAAATCTCCTCCTGCTTGAGGGCGGAGGGGGTCTGCGGCCCCTTGCGCAGCAGGGCGAGCGCCTGCTGCTGCTTGGCTGCCCGCTTGAGCTCGTTGAGATCGACCGCCATGCCGGCTTCGGTGGCGAACCAGAACTCCAGCTCGCGATAGGCGGCGGGCTCCCCCTTGCGCACCAGCACCGGCAGGGCGTGGGGCAGCACTTCCCCCAGCGGGTGCTGGTAGTAGCTGGCGCTCCAGTTCATCAGCGCCAGAATGTCGGGCCCCAGCACGGGGGCGCCATCAAGCACGCGTTTGATCGGCTTGAGCTTGTTGCGCGGCACCTGGCTGTCGGCCGGGTGATCCACCACCAGCCCGACCAGGGTTTGCGGGCCGAACGGGATCTCGACCCGGCAGCCGGGAGCAGGCAAAGGTAGGGGGGAGAGATAGTCGAAGTGACGGCGTAACGGCACCGGCACAGCCACACGAACCAGATCCAGCGTTTGGGAAGAATTCACCAGAGATTGCCTATTTTTTCTGCGAAGCCACTTGCCTGAACTCAGGCATTTCCTATATTATTCGCAGCCTTTGAAACTGTGTTCAACAATCGTGTGGTGTCCGACAGAAGATCGGATAGCGACACGGCCTGATAATTGAGGTTGTCCATGAAAGCTGGTATCCATCCTGACTACGTAGCCATCACCGCCAAGTGCTCTTGCGGTAACGTCATCAACACCTTCTCTACCCTGGGTAAAGATCTGAACCTGGACGTGTGCTCCGAGTGCCACCCGTTCTATACCGGCAAGCAGAAAGAAGTTTCTAGCGGCGGCCGCGTAGACAAGTTCAACAAGCGTTTCGGTGCGATGACCACCAAGAAGTAATTCTACTTCTGAAGAATTCTGAAAAAGGCGCCCAATGGGCGCCTTTTTTATTGGTCGGCGTTCTGTAACGGCCCGCTTTGCCCTATGGTGGGACTCTCCTTTCTCCCTTCGCGGGAACAGGGGCGAAGATGCGGGGCGGTAACATGGGCAAGACAGGGAGTGTGCAGATGCGTGATTGTCTGGTGATGGGGGCGGCGGGCTACATAGGTTCTTACCTGGTGCCCCATCTGCAAGAACTGGGTTATCGGGTGATTGCCGGGGCGCGGCGCCCCTGCCGTCTGCCGCCCGGGGTGGAGTTTCGCCTTGCCGACAGCCTCAAGCCGATCACATTGCTGCCCGCCCTGGCCGGCATCGATACCGTCTTCTATCTGGTGCACGCCATGGGGGCGGGGGCCGACTTCCATCGGCTGGAGCAGCAGGGCGTGAAGAACTTCGCGGCCGCCGCTCGCGCCGCCGGGGTGCGTCGCATCATCTATCTGGGCGCCATCCAGCCGGAGCAGTGCAACAGCCGCCACCTCAACTCCCGCCGTTATTGCGGCGAGCTGTTTCGGGGCGCCGGCGTGCCGACGGTGGAGCTGCGCGCCGGCATCATAGTGGGGCCCGGCTCAGCGGCCTTCGAGGTGATGCGGGATCTGGTGTTCAACCTGCCGATGATGGTGACGCCCAAGTGGGTGCGCTCGCGTACGCCGCCCATTGCGCTCTCCAACCTGCTGCACTATCTGGGCGGACTGGTGGAGGCCGACGGGGTGGACGGCCAGATCTTCAACGCCGCCGGTCCCGAGCTGCTCAGCTATCAGCAGCAGTTGCAGAAGTTCGCCGCCCACATCGGCAAGCGCTGCCCCATCATCCCGCTGCCGTTTCTCAGCCCGCGCCTCTCCGCCTGGTGGCTGCAGTTTGTCACCTCGGTGCCGCAGCCGGTGGCCAAGGCGCTGGTGGGCGGCCTCAAGCACGACATCCCGGCCGACGACGGCCCGCTGCGGGCCCTGCTGCCGCAAACCCTGCTCAGCTTTGACGAGGCGCTGGCCGAGAGCCTCTCTCTGGAGCAGCGGCTGGGCGCAGAGCAGCAGGGGGAAGAGACCCCGCTCGGCCTGCGCTGGCGCCATCCCGAGTACGGTTTCTATGACCGCACCGCCAGCGGCGATGCCATCTGTCTCGCATCGCCCGAGGTGGTGTGGCAGGTGCTGCAGCAGTTGGGGGGCGAGCAGCGCTACTTCTACATGAACCAGCTGTGGGTGGTGCGCGAATGGATGGATCACCTGATCGGCGGCCCGGCGCTGACTCGCGGTCGCACCAATCCGGATCGCTTCGTGAAGGGGGACATGCTGGACTCCTGGCAGATCCTCGGGGTGGACGAGGGGCGCAGGCTGGATCTGCTGTTCAACATGCGGGCCCCCGGCGTGGGCCGGCTGGAGTTCAACATACTGCCGGAAGAGTCGGGGCTGACCCGGCTCAAGGTGACGGCCCACTGGCATCCGCAGGGGGCCTGGGGGCTGGCCTACTGGCTCGCCATGCTGCCGTTCCACCTCTTCATCTTCCAGGGCATGACGGAGGCGATCGCCAGACAGGCGGAGGCGAAAGCCGGCATTCCGGTGATGGGGTGAAACCATATCTATAACTAAATGGGTATTCTAGGTTGGCATGACATGCTAATTACTGGCTTGTCAGTGGCTGGATGACGATACTTTCCTCTGTGAAAGCCCGATGGTTTTCTTTATGATCCCCAGCCCTCGCCCGTGGGCGAGCCAATGCACCACTCAATTCACTACCGTATCGGGGTCCCCCATGTCCGATCAGCGTCACGATCTTCGTCAACAAGCACTCGATTACCACGCCCAGCCCGTGCCGGGCAAAATCGCCATCGCCCTCACCAAGCCGGCCGAGACCGCCCGTGATCTGGCGCTGGCCTACAGCCCGGGCGTTGCCGAGCCGGTGCGCGAGATCGCCGCCAACCCGGCCGATGCCTACCGTTATACCGGCAAGGGCAACCTGGTGGCCGTCATCTCCAACGGCACCGCTATTCTGGGGCTGGGCAATCTGGGGCCGCTGGCCTCCAAGCCGGTGATGGAGGGCAAGGCCCTGCTGTTCAAGCGCTTTGCCGGCATCGACGCCATCGACATCGAAGTGAAGCACGAGACCAGCGCGCAGTTCATCGACACCGTTGCCGCCATCGCTGACACCTTCGGCGGCATCAACCTGGAAGACATCAAGGCCCCCGAGTGCTTCGAGATCGAGCAGGCGCTGATCGAGCGCTGCGACATCCCGGTGTTCCACGATGATCAGCATGGTACCGCCATCGTCACCGCCGCCGGCCTGCTCAACGCGCTGGAAGTGCAGGGCAAGCAGATTGGCGACAGCCGCATCGTCTGCATGGGCGCCGGGGCTGCCGCCACCGCCTGCATGGAGCTGCTGATCAAGTGTGGTGCCAAGCCCCACAACATCTTCATGCTGGATCGTCAGGGCGTCATCCACAGCGGTCGCACCGATCTCAACCAGTACAAGCAGCGCTTCGCCAACGACACCCCCCTGCGCACCCTGATGGAGGTGATCGACGGGGCGGACGTGTTCGTCGGTGTCTCCGGCCCGGACGTGCTGCCCGCCGAAGCGGTGGCGCTGATGGCGCCCAACCCGGTGATCTTCGCCTGCTCCAACCCGGATCCCGAGATCAAGCCGGCGCTGGCTCACGCAGTGCGCGGTGACCTCATCATGGGCACAGGTCGCTCCGACTATCCGAACCAGATCAACAACGTGCTCTGCTTCCCCTTCATCTTCCGTGGCGCCCTCGACGCCCGTGCCAGCCGCATCAACGATGCCATGAAGATCGCCGCGGTCGAGGCGATCCGTGGTCTGGCCAAAGAGCCGGTACCGGCCGAGGTGCTGACCGCCGCCGGCGTCAGCGAGCTGGCCTTCGGCAAGGACTACGTCATTCCCAAGCCGATGGATGCCCGTCTGCTGCCGCGCGTCGCCCGCGCCGTGGCACTGGCGGCGGTGGAGTCCGGGGTGGCCCGCGTCGCCCTGCCGGCGGACTACATGCTGGGCTGAGCCAAGGCAAGCGCGCAGAAAACAGAAGGGGCCCCATGTCGGGGCCCCTTTTCATTACGGGAAGCTTGTTGGTCGATTACTTGGTCTTGGGAGCAACCTTGACGGCCGGCGCCTTGGCGTGGGCAGCCTTGTGGTGTTTTTTCACGACCTTGGTCTGGGTAGCCTGGGGAGCGGCAGCCTTGGTCGGGGTGGCAGCCATGGTGAAGCCGGAGGTCAGGGCGAAGACAGCAGCCAGGCTCAGGGGGATCAGCTTGTTCATATTCCAGTTCCTCATTCGGGTTGATGACATGGAGCGTTTCTCCATGACTCCATCCTAGGGCTGTTCGACCTGCGGTTCAGTGAGTGACTGGTGACGGTTTGTATCCAAATGTACAGGCAGCATCAGGCAGAAACGGGCACCGCTGCTGCTTGGCAGCAGCTGTACCTCGCCGCCGTGGTGGCGGGCGATGCTGCGCACGATGGCCAGCCCCAGCCCGGCGCCGCCGGTGCGTCGGTCGCGGCTCTGATCCAGCCGCACGAAGGGCTCGAAGATCTGCGGCGCCAGCGCCGGATCGATGCCGGCGCCGTCGTCGGCTACCTCCAGCAGATAGTGATCCTGCTGACGCGCCATGCTGAGGGTGACCCGGCCGGCGGCGTGGCGCAGGGCGTTGCCGATGAGGTTCTCCAGCGCCCGATCCAGCAGGCGAGTATCGCCGCGCCAGGGCAGGGCCATGGCCGGGCGCACGAAGTCGAGCCGCTTGTCCGGCCGCAGCGCCTGCCAGTCGGCGAGGCGGCTGCCGGCCCAACTGCCGAGCTCCAGCTCGCTGCACTGCAGCGGCAGCTCGGGGCGATCGAGTCTGGCGTAGGTGAGCATCTCCTCGATGAGGGCGTCCAGCGCGCCGAGATCCCGCTCCAGCCCCTGCTGCTCGTCGGCCGAGGGCGCCGGATCCAGCATGGCGAGCCGGTAGCGCAGCCGCACCAGCGGGGTGCGCAGCTCGTGGGCGATGGCGTCGGTCAGCTGCTTGCGGCTGGCCAGCATGGCCTGCAGCTGCTCGGTCATCTGGTCGAAGGTGCGGCCGACCCGGCCCAGGCTGCTGCCGGGCGGCAAACGGGTGCGGCAGGAGAGATCGCCGTCACCGACCCGGCGGGCGGTCTGTTCGAGCTGCTGCAGGCCGCGCCAGTGCGGGCGCAGCCAGAGCAGGATCGGCAGCCCCAGCGAGAGACCGATGACCAGCAGCAGCCCCACATCGACCCAGTGCAGTTCGTGCAAGTAGGAGAGGTAGGGGACGGGGCCGACGATCAGCACCTGATCGGTGCCCGGAATGCGCTGCAGGAAGGTGTCATCCTCCTCGACGATGACGATGTTGCCGGCCTCCAGAAAGGCCTGATCCTCGTTGGCCAGCGGCTGGTTGGCGAGGGCGCCGATCTGCAGCGGCAGGGTGAGCTGGCGGCTCTGCTCCGCCATGCGGGCGGGCCAGTGTTCCGGCGGCAAGCGGGCCAGCTCGCCGGTGAGCAGGCCGAGGGAGCCCTGCATCATCCGCTCCAGATAGCGATCTCCCGCCCGCTCGGCGGTGACCTGATAGACCATGCCGACCAGCAGGATGGCCAGGGTGAAACAGCCTATCAGCAGCAGATAGAACTGGATGAACAGGCGGCGCATGGGGCTCTCCTCTTGCCTGGATTGCGTCTGGGCATTGCCTTGTTGCCCCCTCATCCCCAACCCTTCTCCCGCAAGGGGAGAAGGGAGCAGAGAGCATCAAGGTCATTCGGCGGGGCTTATTCCCAGGCGTGGGGCACCAGCAGATAACCTTTCTGGCGCACTGTCTTGATGCGGGTCGGGTTGCTGGTATCGTCCCCCAGCTTGCGACGCAGGCGGGAGATGGCCACGTCCATGCTGCGATCCTGGCCGTCGTAGTCGCGACCGCGCAGGCTGCGAAACAGCGCCTCCCGCCCCAGGATCTGGCCGGCGTGGCAGGCCAGCTCCCACAGGAGATCGAAATCGGCGGTGGAGAGCGGAATGCTGTCGCCGTCGAGGCGCACGTCCCGGCCCGGGCCGTCGATCTGCAGCCGGCCGAACTGCAGGCGCTGGGGCGGTGTGCTGGCGACCACGGGCTGCGGGGCCTGTTGTCCCTGCTGGCGGAACTGGACCCGCAGCCGGGCCAGCAGCACGGGGGGCGGCGTGGTTTTGAGGATGTAGTCGTTGGCGCCCAGCTCCAGGCTCAGGATCTGGTTCATGTCGCTGTCCAGCGAGGTGAGCATGACGATGGGGCCGGCAAAGCGCGGGCGCAGATCCCGGCACAGGGAGAGACCATCCTGACCCGGCAGCATGATGTCGAGCAGCACCAGGTCCGGCTGCTCGGCCAGGACCCTGGCCAGCGCCAGCTCGCCCCTCGGCTCCAGCAGCACTTCCATGTCGTGGCGGGCCAGCCAGCTGCTGATGAGCTGGCCTATCTCGGGATCATCTTCAACAAAAAGAATGCGTTGCATGGTGGCATGACACCCAGACTGTGGCGCGGATGCGCGTGCCGCCAGCATAGCGGCTCCGGCCGCCCCATGCACAGGGTTAAATAATCAAACAGGGCCCGCGGGCCCTGTCTTGTTTTGCTGGTCGAGCGGGGAGCTGTACCCCGGCGGCATCAGCCTGTCTTGCGCTTGAGATAGACGCCAGCTTCCATATGGTGAGTCCAGGGGAACTGATCGAACAGGGCGAAGCGGGCGATCTCGTGGGTTTCGCCGAGCACCGCCATGTTGGCCTGCAGGGTCTCGGGGTTGCAGGAGATGTAGAGGATGTTGTCGTAATCCTGCACCAGTTTGACGGTGGCGTCGTCGAGGCCGGCCCGGGGCGGGTCGACGAAGATGGTGTTGCACTGGTAGGCGCCCAGATCCACGCCCTTGAGGCGGTTGAACTCCCGCTCGCCGCGCATCGCCATGGTGAACTCCTCGGCCGACATGCGCAGGATGATCAGGTTGTCGACGCCGTTGGCGGCGATGTTGAACTGGGCGGAGTCCACGCTCGGCTTGGCGATCTCGGTGGCCAGCACCTTGCGGAAGTTCTGCGCCAGGGCGATGGAGAAGTTGCCGTTGCCGCAGTAGAGCTCCAGCAGGTCGCCCTCGCTCCCCTTGGTCACGTCCAGCGCCCAGCCCAGCATCTGTTCGTTGATGGCGGCGTTGGGCTGGGTGAAGCTGTTCTCCACCTGCTTGTAGACCAGCTCGCGGCCCTGCACATTCAACCGTTCGATGACGAACTCCTCCCCCAGGCAGATCTTCTGCTTGTGGGCACGGCCAATCAGCTGCAGCTCGAATCCCTTGGCCCGCAGGTCGGCCTGCAGCGCTTCGGCAGCCTGCTGCCACTCGCTCTCCAGCTTGCGATGGTAGAGCAGGCTGACGCAGATCTGGCCGGACTGGGTGGAGAGGTAGTCGATCTGGAACAGCTTGCGGCGCAGCACGGGGTGCGGGCGCAGCCCTTCCAGCAGCACCGGCATCAGCTGGTTGATGAGACGGCTGGCGGTGGGGAACTGGTCAACCCGGATGATCTCCTTGGTGGCTGGCGCATACATGCAGTGGTACAGGTCGTCACCGTCGTGCCAGATGCGAAACTCGGCGCGCATCCGGTAGTGTTCGGCGGGGGAGGCGTGCACTTCCAGCGCAGGCAGGGTGAAGTCGGCAAACAACCCGCAGAGGCGCTCGCGCTTCTCGTCGAGCTGGGCCTGGTAGTCGGCCGGGGTTCGAAGGGGCGCCGGGTCGGCGGAAACCTGCTGGGATTGGGTCATGATTTACCTCACATGCACACCGGTCTGGCCGGGTCGAAATCGGGGGAAGCCTGCAGCCACCCAAAGGGGCCCGATTTTAAAAGGCCGCCGCAGATTGTCCAGTATTTTGTGGTCAAGAAGTGTGCAGTCAGGCCGATAGCTGATCTACAGGCATGGTGGGAGGACACATTATGCAGATCGACGGAGTGGGCGCGGCCCAACCCAAGGGAGTGGGTGTTGCTCCCAAATCGCCCCAGCAGGCGGACTCGAAACCGGTAAACAACGAGGACGAAGTCTCGTTGCACAAGGCGCCGAAATGGGCGCAGGTGCTGGTGCAGCAGGCGCTGCAGTTCGCGCTGGAGATCAATGGCCAGGGCTACAAGGCGCCCAAGGCGCAGGATCAGCCGGAGGCGGTGACCCCGGATACCCTGTTCGACTTTCAGTCGGTGGCCGACAACGTACTGCAGTTCGTCACCGGTCGGCTGGGGGCTGCCCGGGCCGACGGCAAGTCGGACGACAGCCTGACCGGCATGATGGAACAGGCCCGCAAGGGGGTGGACAAGGGCTTTGGCGACGCCAGGAAGCAGCTCGGCGACTGGGCGGACAACTCCGACATCAAGACCGGCATGGATCAGAGCTACAAGCTGATCCAGGAGGGGCTCGATCAGTTCGAGAAGGAGTTCTTCGGCAAGGTCTCCACCACCGACATGGGCCAGGCCGAAATGGCCAGCCGTCAGCAGGGCTCGCTGGAGATCCAGACCAAGGATGGCGACAAGGTGGTGCTGCGCTTCAACGACAGCTGGCAGACCAAGTCCCAGAAGGATGACAGCGGCAGCCAGTTCAGCCTCAAGTCGAGCCAGAGCTTCAGCTTCTCGCTGGAGGGCAACCTGAGCAGCGAGGAGATGGACTCCATCGGCAAGCTGGTCAAGGGGATCGACGATCTGGCCGGCAACTTCTTCTCCGGCAATTTCGACGACCTGCTGAAGAAGGCGGGCGAGCTGAAGCTGGATGACAGCCAGCTGGCCTCCTATTCGCTCAAGCTCAAGCAGAGCCTCAAGCTGAGCCAGACCTATCAGGGGGCGCACTCCCTGCAGGAGATGCTCAAGCCGCTGGCCGACTACCTGCCCAAGCTGGATCAGGTGCAGCAGCAGGCGGATGCCCTGCTGCCTGCATCCCAGCAGCAGGCGCTGACGCCGGCGGTGCTGGCGGCCCGTGGCCAGAGCGATCCGGCCCAGGTGGGCAGCTTCACCAGCTTCAACCAGCGGATGCTGGATGCGCTGCGGATGATCGGCCAGTTCCAGCCGGCGACGGATGCCAGCAGCAAGAGCGTCTGAACCGTTTCGAATCGAGGACCATGACCGGCCGTTTGCCAGCTCCTGCGGGGGCTGGCAAACTGGCCTTTTTCCCGATCCGGCCAGCCCATGAACCCGAAAAAGCCCAGAGACAAGCGCGAGCTTTGCTACCCCTTCATCTTCGAGACCCAGTTCCAGTGTGACTACGAGATCGCCACCGATGAGCTCTGCTGCCAGGTGGGCGCCGTGTTGTCACACCTAGCACCGGATGCCGAGATTGCGCCCATGCAGGCGGATCTCGCGGCGCTGCAGCGGCTTATCTACAACCTCAATGGCTCGGTGCGCGGCAGGCTCGGCATCTTCGAGGAGGATCTGGCGTGGCTGAAGGGGCGTTACGATCACTACAACGAGGCGAGCCGCGGCCGGGTCACCGGTTTCGTGCTGCCGCAAGGGCCGCAGCCGATCCCGACCCTGCACCTGTGCCGCTGCGGCAGCAAGAAGGTGGTGCGGCTGCTGGTGCGGCTGGAAGAGAGCGGGGTGCGCTTCGACCCCATCCTCTATCGTTTCGCCAACCTGCTGGCCAACTTCTTCTTCGTGCTGACCGTCTACCTCAAGCAGCTGTGGCAGGTGGACGAGGTGCCCTACGTCAGCATCAACTACTGATGCTCAGCCCGACTTGCTGGCGGTCTGCACAAGGCCACCGTAGGCCAGCTGTGGCGCATAAAAAAACCGGAGCCTGTGGCTCCGGTTTTTTTATTGGCGAGATAACGTCACTCAGCTGGAAAGCAGCACTCTGGCCGAGTTGGCGGGGATGGTGAGCTGTATCTCACCCTGCACCACTTCGAACTTGTCGCCGTTGAAGGCATCGGTGAAGCGGCTGGCCGGGCTCGCGGTCTGCCACAGGGGCAGGCTGATGGTGCGTGGCTCGCTGGGATGACGGTTGCAGGCTACCACCACCTGATCGCTTTGCAGGGTGCGGGCAAACACATAGCTGTGCGGGCCGGCATAGAGGGTCTGGATATCGCCGCGACGCAGTGCCGGACGCTGCCGGCGGATCTGGATCAACCGGCGGTAATGGTCGTGCAGCACGTGATCCCAGGCGGTGGTCTCCCACGGGAAGCAGCGACGGCAGTCCGGATCGTTGCCGCCAGAGAGCCCCACTTCATCGCCGTAGTAGATGGACGGCACCCCGATGTAGGTGAGCAGCAGGGTGGCCGCGAGCCGCATCCGTTGCTTGTCCTCCCCCAGCAGGTGGAGGAAGCGCGCGGTGTCGTGGCTGTCCAGCAGGTTGAACTGGGCCAGCTGGTTCTTGAACGGGATATGGGCCCGCGCCAGCTTGAGCCAGCGATCCAGCTCTTCGGCGCTGATCTTGATGGGGTGGTAGGCGATGTCCTGACCCGCCAGGAAAGCGCGGATCGGGTGGGCGAAGCCGTAGTAGTTCATGGCGCCGTCTTCCTGATCCCCCTGCAGCCACTGGCTCGCCTCGAAGAAGTGCTCGCCCAGCACGTAGGCGTCCGGGTTCTCCTGCTTCACCGCGCCGCGAATGGCACGTACGTGGCCGCGGTTGCCCTCGGCGGTGCCACGCTCCCCCAGCATGTGGATGACGTCGAAGCGCCAGCCATCGATCTGGTAGGGGGCACGCATCCAGTAGCGCAGGATGGCGTCGTCGGCGCGGTAGACGGCGTCCTGCACCTGTTCGCTGGAGAAGTCGAGCTTGGGCAGGCTGCGGATGCCCTTCCAGCTGACATAATCCCCTTCGTTGTCAAAGGTGTAGAAGCTGCGCCACGGTGAGTCCGGGTTGCTCTGGGCACCCAGTGGGGGGCAGAACCAGGGGTGCTCGGTCGAGGTGTGGTTGACCACCGCATCCAGGATGATCTTCATGCCGCGCTGGTGCAGGTTGCGGGTCAGCTCGGCAAACTGGGCGTTGGTACCCAGATGCGCATCCACCTTGAAGTAGTCCTGGGTGTCGTACTTGTGGTTGCTCGGCGAATCGAAGATGGGGTTGAGATAGAGCGCCGTCACCCCGAGAGATTGCAGGTAGTGCAGCTTGGCGTCGATGCCCGCCAGGTCGCCACCGTAGAATTCGCAGGCGCCGTGGCCCTCTTCGTGGCGGCTGACCGGCTCGCCCCACGCCTTGCTGATCACCGCCTTGCCACGGTACTCGTACTCGTGATGTTTGACGCTGAGCGACGGATCGCCGTTGCAGAAGCGATCGGGGAAGATCTGGTAGAACACCTGGTCCTGCACCCAGGCCGGTGGCTGGTGCAGGCTGTTGAAGCGAAAATGCTGCTCGCGCGGCGGCATGGCGGCGCTGACGCCGGCCCCGTGCAGCCACCACTGCTCCTCATCGGTCAGACACTTGAAACAGTAGAGGTGAATGTCCTGCCCTTTGATGAGCGGCAGGGTCGCCTGCCATACCTGCAGCCGGTCACGGGTGGAGACCGCCGTCATCGGGATCAGGTACTCCTCGTTGTCCGGCTCGTGGCGCAGCCACACCTCACGGATCGGGGCATCCAGCTCGCTGAACAGGGTCAGTTGCAGGGCATCGGCGCTCTCTTTGAACCAGGGCGCCACCTGGGGATGAAACAGAAATGGATGGGTCATGATGCTTATTGAGTCAGAAGATCGGCGAGGGCATTGCCCTGTTCATGCAAGGTTTCGAGCTGGCCGGCGAGCGACTTGGGATCCAGCCCCAGCTGGTCGGCCAGTGGCTTGGGGAAGCGGGCGATGATGGCTTGGGCCGGCACTCCCGCGTTCCAGGCGAAGGAGATGAAGACCGCCAGGCGGATCAACACCGCCTCCTTGCTGACCGGGTCGTGGGAGAGGGGATCCAGCTGCTGGGAGATGGCATCGACGAAGGCCTCGGAGAGATTCCAGCGCCGTGCCAGCTCGGCGCCGAGCTGGGCATAGTCGTAGCCCAGCATCTCGCGCTGGGCCTCGACCCGGCTGCTCCCCTTCTGGATCGCCAGACTGATGAGCTCCGCCTCTTCCGGCAGGGTGCTCTGGATCAGCAGTTCGCCGATGTTGTGAATGAGGGCGCAGGTGAAGGCGGTCTCGGGGTCGAGCACCTTGGCCTCCTGGGCCAGGGTCTTGGCGATGGTGGCGACCTGGAAGGTCTCGGTCCAGAACTTGTTCTTGTCGAAGCTGGGAGGCGCCTTGAAGCTGCCGATGATGCCGGAGGCGACCACCACGGAGCGCAGCCGGTTGAAACCGAGGCGGATCACCGCCTGTTCGATGGAAGTGACTTCGTTGCCACGGCGCAGGGCGGCCGAGTTGGCCATTCGCAGCACCTTGACGCTGATCACCTGGTCCATGGCGATCTTGGCCGCAATCTCGTCGATGCGGGCATTTTCATCGCTGAAGCTCTGCATCAACTCATGCAGCAGTTGCGGGATAGTGGGGAGTTGTTTGATCTTGTCAAACAGACGGTCCATCGACATGGCTGAGGCAGCCTCCATTGCGAGCACTGCCTCATATTGTGCCACAGGCGGGGCACATGTTCCTGTTTGTGATGCCGGTTTGTGAGCCCTAGAGCACCCAGTCGCGCAGGGTGTATTCCAAACGATGCCGTTTGCCCTGCAGGATCAGGGTCTGGGTGGTGCCGTCCAGGGTGGCCCCTTCGGTGAGGGTGGTCAGCACCGCCTGCTCCACGGCATCGAGCGGGGCCAGACAGGCCATCTCGGTGCTGCCCAGACTGGTCACCCAGAACTTGTTCCCCTCGAGGTGGCCCTGCCCGAAGTAGCGGTTGCAACCGGCGATGCCGTTGACGGTGAAGTGCTCACCTATCTCGAAATCGGGTGGGTTGTCTCGCGGCGCGGCAACGGGCTGGCCATCCAGCTTGTCGAGCACCCAATGGTGGTGCTGCAGGTCTTGCGAGGCGAAGCGGGGAGTACTGCTGCAGGCGCTGAGCAGAAGCAGGGCGAGCAGCAGTAGCAAGAATCTGGGCATGAAAGGGCTCCGGTAGTGGGAGTGACAAGCATACCCTCTGTGCGCGCCCTCAGGCAGGGCGAGGGGGAGTGCCCCCGACTGCTTCTGTCGCCCTGTGGGTGGGGCCTGTGTCGTTAAATGGCAACACAGCCCCCATGCCTGGCTGCAGTTGGGTCAGATCGGGGTGGGCTGACCGCTGCCAAATAGCCGCTCGGCGTAACGGGCTAGGCCGGAGGCGACCGAGCCGAAGTCATCACCCCCTTCCAGCGGCACCTGGGGCAGCTTCTGGCGGATGAAGGCCTGGATCAGCGGGGAGCGTGCGCTGCCGCCGGTGATGAAGACCCGATCCGGTTGCACGCCGGCGGCGGCGATGGCTTCATCCATCAGCTCGCCAATTTTCTCCAGCAGCAGGGCAGAGGCATTGGCCAGCTGTTCGCGGGTCAGCTCCGCCGCCAGCCCTTTTTCCAGCTCGCTCAGCGATTGGTGATTGGACTCCTGCGTCGAGAGGGCGATCTTGCCCTGCTCGGCACGCCACACCAGCTGGTGGCTCAGCTTGTGGGCGCGCAGACTGGCGAGGCGGCCCAGCTTGCTGCCGGGCTGGCTGTCGAGTTGCAGATCCTGCAGCTGGCGGGCGGTCTCCAGGCTGTAGAAGCGGCTCTGGGCGCTGACGTCGTTGATGGCGGCGGCGTCCCAGAACAGCGGGTGGGGCAGCGGCTTGCCGGTCTTGAGGGTCTCGTGCATGCCGAGCAGCGGCATCATGCCCTCCACCGTCAGCCGGATGTCGAAGTCGTTGCCACCGATGCGCTGGCCGCTGTGGCCGAGCAGATCGCCGTCGCGATCGAGCCGGTCGCGGTGGCTCGGGCCCATCCGCAGCACCGAACAGTCGGTGGTGCCGCCGCCGATGTCCACCACCAGCACCACCGCATCCTCGGTCAGGCGGGCCTCGAATTCGAAGCCGGCCGCCACCGGCTCATAGAGAAACTCCACCTGCTCGAACCCGGCGAGCCGTGCCGCCTCGCTCAGGATGGCGATGGCCTGACGGTTGCTCTCTTCCCCCGCCAGCCCCTGGAAGTTGACCGGGCGGCCGACCACGGCCCGGCGGATCGGCGCACCGAGCTGCTGCTCCGCCTCGCGCCGCACGTGCAGCATCATGGCGCAGACGATGTCTTCGAACAGGGCGATCTGCGGTGCCTTGAGGCCATAGGCACCGAGGAAGGATTTCGGCGACTTGAGGTAGTAGCCGTCGTCCGGCTCTTCCAGATAACGCTCCAGCGCCGCGGCGCCAAAGCTGAGCTCGTCGATCAGCCCCTCTTCGCGCATCTGGCGGCGTACCGCCTGGGCCCGGGTCACCACAGGGCCGCGCAGCTTGAGGTACTCGCTCTGCTGGGCGGGTGCCAGCCCTTCGGCCAGCAGGCCGGCAATGGCATCCCGGTGGGGCGCATGCAGGGTGGAGGGAAGGTAGTGGGCACCGCTCAGGTTCAGCAGCCTGGGGCTGCCTTGTTCCATCACGGCGACGGCACAATTGGAGGTACCGTAATCAAATCCGATAAACATGGGCAGCCAGACTCCTGAGCAAAAAAGGGCTGGTAGCCTACCCGAAGGCGCCGGGTCTCACAACCCGGCGCCTCGCTTATTGCGCGGTGGTTTACTCCACCTCGTTGTCGCAGCGACCCTGGCTGTCGATGGCGCGGATGTTGCTGAGGGTGGTGTCGGCGATGGCGTGCAGCGCCTCACGGGTCAGGAAGGCCTGGTGACCGGTGAACAGCACGTTGTGGCAGGCCGACAAGCGGCGGAACACGTCATCGGTGATCACCTCGTTGGACTTGTCGGCGAAGAAGAGATCCTCCTCTTCCTCGTAGACGTCCAGCCCCAGCGCGCCGATACGGGCGGTCTTGAGCGCCTCGATGGCGGCGTTGGAGTCGAGCAGGCCGCCCCGGCTGGTGTTGATGATCATCACCCCGTCCTTCATCTTGGCGAACGCCTCCTTGTTCAGCAGGTGGTAGTTCTCCTTGAACAGCGGGCAGTGCAGGCTGATGACGTCGGACTGGCGGAACAGGGTATCGAGATCCACGTACTCGGCACCGAGATCGATGGCCGCCTGGTTCGGATAGGGATCGCTCACCAGCAGGCGCATGCCAAAGCCCTTGAGGATGCGCAGGGTGGCGATGCCGATCTTGCCGGTGCCGATGATGCCGGCGGTGCGACCGTGCATGTTGAAGCCGACCAGCCCCTCCAGCGAGAAGTTGGCGTCACGGGTGCGCTGATAGGCTTTGTGGATGCGACGGTTGAGAGTCATCATCAGGCCCACCGCGTGCTCGGCGACCGCTTCCGGGGAGTAGGCGGGCACTCGCACCACCTTCAGGCCCAGCTCCTTGGCGGCGGCCAGATCCACGTTGTTGTAGCCGGCGCAGCGCAGGGCGATCACCCTGGTGCCATTGGTGGCCAGCTCGGTCAGTACCTCGCGGTCGGCATCGTCGTTGACGAACAGGCACACCACGGGGAAGCCGTGGGCCAGCCGGGCGGTCTTGGCCTCCAGCCGCACGTCGAAGAACTCCAGTTCATAACCGTACTGGCTGTTGGCCTGATTGAAGTGCTCTTTGTCGTAGCTCTTGGTACTGAAAACGGCGACTCTCATGGTGCGCTCTCCGCAGATAATGATGTAGTTAAATTACAACAAATATGGGTCGTCATCACGGGATAAATGGTGGGGATTCAGCCCCACGGCATGATGGGCACGGCGCTGACCGCACTCTTGTAAGAACCATCCACCAGCTTGGTGCTGTAAGTCAGATAGACCAGCGCGTTGCGCTTCTGATCGTAAAAGCGCACCACTTTCTGCTCCTTGAACACCAGCGAGGTGCTGACGTCGAACACCTCTTCCCCCGCCTTCAGCTTGGCGGGCAGGGTGATGGGGCCAATCTGGTGGCACGAGAGGGAGGCGTGGGAGGGATCTTCCGCCAGCCCGAGTCCGCCCTTGACGCCGCCGGTCTTGGGGCGCGCCAGGTAGCAGGCGACGCCGTCGATGCGCGGGTCGTCGAACGCCTCCACCAGGATCTTGTGGTTGGGGCCAAACAGCTTGAAGGCGGTGCTCACCTCGCCGACGGGGTCGGCCTTGTCGGCCAGCGCCGGGTCGGCAATCAGTGCGCCCAGCAGCAGCGGCAGGGCGCGAGCAAGGATCTGAGGATGTCTCATGGTCTCTCCTGTTGGCTTCCCTCAGTAGGGAATGCCCAAACGACGATAGAGGCTGGCCAGCACCCAGGCGGGGCCGATCAGCAAAAACTGCAGGTCGGCGAGGAAGGAGGGGCGCTTGCCCTCGATCTGGTGGCCGACGAACTGGGCTATCCAGAGCAGCACGAACCCGGCCAGCGCCGGCCACAGCAAGGTGCCTTGCCAGCTGTGGCAAATGACCAGCCCCAGCGCGGTCAGCACCGTCATGCCCACAAACAGCGCAAACGACAGCCGCAAGTAGAAGGCCAGCACCGGGATGGCGACCAGCGCGGCCCAGTTGAGCGACGGCGGCAGCGGCCCGGCCGGCAGGCACCAGAGCAGGGCCAGGGCGCAGAGATAGATACCGGGCACCGCCAGCTTGTGGATCGCCATATTGACCGGGTGCCGGTGGCTCTGGCCGTACAGTTCAAACCACTCCTCGATTCCCTTCATGGCACCTCCCTGGCGCGCTGTGGGTGCCACCCCGGTTGAGGTGGCCGACTCTTATCCCTGCGGGGGATACTCCCAATATTGGGCCGGAATGGATTTTAGCAACGGTGTCATGTCGGGATTGGGCAGGGAGATGGTGACCCGCCGCTCGAGATTGGCGCTGGCCAGGGCCTCGCGGATCTTGGGGTTCTCCCGGAAGAACTTCATGAAGCTGCCGTCGGCATAGGCCCGCTCAAGGCCGGTCTGGATCGCCTTGGCCAGCTTGGGGGATTCCGGGCTGACGAAGAAGAACTCGGCGAAGGGGTAGCGGATCAGCAGGTGCTGATCGATGACCAGGTTGGGATATTGCGCCACCAGCTCGCTGCGCTCGGCGAAGATCTCCACCAGGTTGCGCGGGAAGAAGTCCAGCTTGTCGCCGTCGTTGATCAGCCGAAACAGGTTGCTGTAGCGCCCCGAATAGGTGGGGATGCCGGCGTTCTCCAGGATCTTGTTGTCGGCCCAGCCCACCCCTTGCGCCGCCTTCAGTTTCTTTAGGTCGGCCAGCGAGTTGATCTGGTTGAACTTCTCCTGGGCATCGGCGTGGATGAAGGAGAGCCGCAGCCCTTCCAGACCGCGAAACAGCGGGATCGGCACGGCGATGAGCGAGGATTCGAGGGCGCTGGAGGTGCCCATCCAGAACACATTGATGGTTTGGCCCTTGCTCAGCTGTTGCTGCAGGCTGTACTGGTTGAGGTTGAGTTCGACCTGCTTGATGCGAAACGGCTGGTCGGCATGGGTCAGCGCCAGTTCCAGCAGCTTGAGCTGGTACTCTTTGTCGAGGTCGTTGATCGGCCGGCTGGGAACCTTGACCGTGAGGGTCTGTGCTTGTGCCAGCAACGGCAGACACAAGCACAGTTTGAGGAACCATTTCACTCTCTGCTCTCCTGTAGATTCCGGGCTTGCCCGGAGTCTAACAGAACTTGTCACTCTCTTGCTGCGTAGCCGTGATCCGCCAGGGTGAGCAGCCTGGTGTCCTCATTGTCACCTGCATGCCCACCCCGCTGGCGACGCTCGCCGCACGACAGTGAGCAGGCAGCGAGGCGTCAGGCGACGCGACGATACACGTGGGTATCGTTGAACTCCTTGGTGCTCTGGCATTCAACGCAGAAGCGGGACTCGGGACGAGCCTGCAGCCGCTTGAGGGAGATCTCGTCACCGCAGGATTCGCAGTAACCGAAATCCCCTTCGCTGATGCGCTTGAGGGCACCACGCAGCTTGCGCAGATGCAGCTTGTCATGCTCGATGCGGTTCAGCTCCAGACGACGGGCTTCCTCGATGCTGGCACGGTCAATTTCATCAGCCATCTCGTTGGTATCGGTGGCGATGGCCTGGCTGGCCTGGGAGTTGAGGCGATCTTCGAGTTCGAGGATCTGGCGCTCGATCTGTCCCTTGTAAAAGGCCAGTTGGTCTTCAGTCATGAAATCACACATACGATTTACTACCAGTCAGTTTACTAACCCAATTATCCCTGTTTATGGGGGCTGTCTGCCTGCAGACCAAGCCCTGTGTCCTGAATTTGCACCAAATCCAAGCAGGAGAGTGCAAATCAGGGCGGGCCTTGTACCAAAAAAATGCAGGCATGCAAAGCAAAGAGGACAAGTATTGTGCGCCCTTGCAAAAAAATGACCCGATTCAGACAGGGTCTGACTGAGAACATGGGGGATCCGGCAAGCTTGTTGGCACCGGGCTTGCAGTGAGTCGTTATCACGCCAGGGTGTTTAGTATTTGTCCCCGCGATGGTCATTATATGCGCCGTTATTTATAGTTTTTTAAACACCACCGCTTGACATTGCCCCTGATGGCGGGCTTTTATGGTGGTGTTGATTACAATTTGATAACAAGGGTGTTCCATATATTAGACACCCTTGCCAATGGCAACCGTAGAGTCGGGGTTTAACATGGACAGTATCAAGGGCTGGATGGAGAGCAATCGCATCACGGAAGTGGAGTGCCTGTTTCCGGATTTCACCGGCAATGCCCGAGGCAAGATCATTCCAGCCAACAAGTTTCTGCGCGAGGGGGGCATGCGGCTGCCCGAGGTCATCTTCACCCAGACGGTGACCGGCGAGTATCCGGATGACGACAGCATGATCGACCCGCTGGAGCGGGACATGCAGCTCTATCCCGATCCAAACACCATTCGTTTCGTACCCTGGGCGCTGGAGCCGACCGCCCAGGTGATCCACGACTGTTTCGACATCAATGGCAAGCTGATCGACATCGCGCCGCGCTCCGTGCTGCGTCGGGTCCTGTCATTTTACGAGAAGCAGGGCTGGAAGCCGGTGGTGGCCCCCGAGCTGGAATTCTACCTGGTCAAGCGCAACGAAGACCCCGACTATCCGCTGGTGCCGCCAGTGGGGCGCAACGGACGCCCTGAGACAGCCCGCCAATCGTTCAGCATCGACGCGGTCAACGAATTCGACCCCATCTTTGAAGACATGTACGACTACTGCGAGGCGCAGGAGCTGGAGGTGGACACCCTGATCCACGAGTCCGGCGCCGCCCAGATGGAGATCAACTTCCTGCACGGCGACGCCGTCGATCTGGCGGATCAGGTGTTCCTGTTCAAGCGCACCATGCGGGAAGCGGCCCACCGCCACGGGATTTACGCCACCTTCATGGCCAAGCCGATGAGCGACGAGCCCGGCTCCGCCATGCACATCCACCAGAGTCTGGAAGATGTGAACGGCCGTAACCTGTTCGGCACCGAGAACGGCGGCCACTCCGAGCTGTTCATGCACTTCATCGCCGGCCTGCAGAAATACACGCCGGCGGTGACCGCGCTGCTGGCCCCCAACGTCAACTCCTACCGCCGCCTCACCTTTGGCGAGAGCGCGCCGCGCAACGTGCAGTGGGGGGTGGAAAACCGCACCTGCGGGCTGCGGGTGCCCTTCTCCGAGGCCAGTGCCCGTCGGGTGGAGAACCGCTTCGCCGGCGCCGATGCCAACCCCTATCTGGCGCTGGCCGCCACCCTGGCCTGTGGCTACCTCGGCATGATGGAGAAGCTGGAGCCGCTGCCGGAGATGAAGTCGAGCGCCTATGAGTTGCCCTACAGCCTGCCCCGCTCGCTGGAGGAAGCGTTGAGCCACCTGGAGCAGTGCGACCCCATCAAGGAGATGCTGGGCGAGCGTTTTACCCGCGCCTTCGTAGCGGTCAAACGCAAGGAATATGAGACCTACTTCGGGGTGATCAGCCGCTGGGAACGGGAGTTCCTGCTGCTGAACGTGTGACCCGGATGCGCGCCGGTCGCGCATCACCCTGCCCGGAGGGGCCGCCAGCCCCTCCCGCGTGAATCGAGACAGTTGGGGTGCAGGCACTGCACGACACCCGGTGAATCACCGTGACCGGGGGAGTGTCTGCCCCTCATCAACTGACCAACAAACATCGCTTAAATCGAAGGAACCGAGGAGCAAGCAATGCAGCATACCACCCGTGAGTGGCAGCAACTGGAAGCCAGCCATCACCTGCATCCGTTTACCGATTTTCAGGCACTGAACAAGAAAGGCAGCCGCATCATCACCCGGGCCGAGGGGGTCTATCTGGAAGACTCCGAAGGCAAGCGCATTCTGGATGGCATGGCCGGCCTGTGGTGCGTCAACCTGGGCTATGGCCGCCAGGAGCTGGTGGACGCCGCCACCCGCCAGATGCAGCAACTGCCCTACTACAACCTCTTCTTCCAGACCAGCCACCCGCCCGCTGCCGAGCTGGCGACCCTGCTGGCCGAGATCACGCCGCCGCACCTCAACCACGTCTTCTTCACCGGTTCGGGCTCCGAGTGCAACGATACCGTGCTGCGCATGGTGCGCCACTACTGGGCCAGCAAGGGGCAGCCGGACAAGCAGGTGATCATCAGCCGCCACAACGCCTACCACGGCTCCACCGTGGCGGGCGCCAGCCTGGGTGGCATGAAGGGGATGCACGCTCAGGGCGGATTGCCGATCCCCGGCATAGTGCACATCGACCAGCCCTATCACTTCGGTGAGGGGCAGGGGATGAGCGCCCACGAATTCGGGCTGGCCCGTGCCCGTCAGCTGGAGGAGAAGATTCTGGCGCTGGGGGTGGACCAGGTGGCCGCCTTCATCGGCGAGCCGATCCAGGGCGCCGGCGGCGTTATCATCCCGCCCGACAGCTACTGGCCGGAGATCCAGCGCATCTGCGACAAGTACGGCATCCTGCTGATCGCCGACGAGGTGATCTGCGGCTTTGGCCGCACCGGTCACTGGTTCGCCAGCGAAGGCTTCGGCATCAAGCCGGATCTCATGTGCCTGGCCAAGGGCATCACCTCCGGCTATCTGCCGATGGGGGCCGTGATGGTGGGGGACAGGGTCGCCAAGGTGCTGGTGGAAGAGGGGGGCGAGTTCAACCACGGCTTTACCTACTCCGGTCATCCGGTGGCCTGTGCCGTGGCGATTGCCAACATTACGCTTATGCAAAACGAAAGCATAGTTAAGCGAGTTCATGATACCATCGGCCCCTATTTGCAGCGCCGCTGGGCGGAGCTGGCGGACCATCCGCTGGTGGGCGAAACCCGTGGCAAAGGCCTGGTGGCCGCGCTGGAAATAGTGCAGGACAAGCAGACCAACAGCCGCTTCCCGGCTGGGCTGCAGGCCGGTATGACCTGTCGGGAGTTCTGCTTTAACAATGGCTTGGTGATGAGGGCGGTCGGCGATACCATGATCATATCGCCCCCCTTGGTGATCACCGAGGAACAGGTGGATGAATTGGTCAATCTGGCCAGGCTCAGTCTCGATCTGACGGCGGCAAAGCTGCGGGGATAGGCGGGCGCCGGGCAGGTTGGCTTGCGCATACAATTTGCTTAGGAGACAAGGACGATGTCTTTCAAAACGGGAATGATTGCAGCCTCTGTGGCACTGGTCATGATGAGTACCGGGGCGATGGCCGAGGACAAGGTGTTGCACGTCTACAACTGGAGCGACTATATCGCGCCAAACACGCTGGAAGACTTCCAGAAAGAGACGGGCATCAAGGTGGTCTACGACGTGTTCGACAGCAACGAGGTGCTGGAAGCCAAGTTGCTGGCCGGCAGTTCGGGCTATGACATCGTCGTGCCGTCCAACCCCTTCCTGGCCAAGCAGATCAAGGCGGGCGTGTTCCAGAAGCTGGACAAGTCCAAGCTCTCCAACTGGCAAAACCTGGATACCTCGTTGCTCAAGGCGCTCGAACCGAGCGACCCGGGTAACCAGTACTCCATTCCTTACCTGTGGGGCACCATCGGTTATGCCTACAACCCGGAGAAGGTGAAAGCCGTACTGGGTGACAAGGCGCCGGTGGATTCCTGGGATCTGGTGTTCAAACCGGAAAACATGGCCAAGTTGAAGGAGTGCGGTGTCTCCTTCCTCGACTCGCCGACCGAAATGCTGCCGGCTGCCCTGCAATACCTGGGCTTCAAGCCGGACAGCCAGAAGCCGGACGAGCTGAAGAAGGCGGAGGAGCTGTTCCTCTCCATCCGTCCCTATACCGCCTACTTCCACTCCTCCAAATACATTTCGGATCTGGCCAACGGCAACCTGTGCGTGGCGGTCGGTTACTCCGGTGACTTGCAGCAGTCCAAGTCGCGGGCGATTGAGGCCAAGAACGGCGTCAACCTGACCTACGTGATCCCGAAAGAGGGGGCAGGCAGCTTCTTCGACATGCTGGCCATCCCGGCCGATGCCAAGAACGTGGAAGCGGCCCATGTGTTCCTGAACTACCTGATGAAGCCGGAGGTGATCGCCAAGATCTCCGACGCCGTCAGCTACCCGAGCGGCAACAAGGCTTCCGTGCCGCTGGTGTCCGAGAAGATCCGCAACGATCCGGGCATCTACCCGAGCGACGAGACGCTGGCCAAGATCTACACCTTCCCGGATCTGCCGGCCAAGGTGCAGCGTCTGATGACGCGTAGCTGGACCAAGATCAAGTCAGGCAAGTAAGTGACGAGTGCCCCTCCCGGTCCGCAGTTCGGCCGGGAGGGAGGTGACCCACCCGACAGGTTGGACGGCGCGTAAGGATGCGCGACTGGCAAATCACACATTAAGAGGACTGAGTAAGTGCACACAACCAAGATAGTGACGATGGCCCTGGCTCTGGGGTTGGCAAATGTGGCTCAGGCAGCCCCTGTGGTCCACTTTTACAACTGGTCCGACTATATCGGCGAGACCACCCTCAGCGACTTTCAGCGGGCGACCGGGATCCAGACCGTCTATGACGTGTTTGATTCCAACGAAACCCTCGAAGGCAAGCTGCTGACCGGACGCACCGGTTACGATCTGGTGGTGCCCTCCAACAATTTCCTGGCCAAACAGATCAAGGCGGGGGCCTTCCAGAAGCTGGATCCCGCCCTGCTGCCCAATCTGGCCAACCTGGATCCCGTGCTGCTCAAGCAGCTCGACAAGGTGGATCCGGGTCATCAGTACGCCGTGCCCTATCTGTGGGGCACCAACGGCATCGGTTACAACATCGACAAGGTCAAGGCCGTGCTGGGGGTCGACAAGATTGACTCCTGGGCCGTGATCTTCGAACCGGAAAACATGCAGAAACTGGCCCGTTGCGGGGTCGCCTTCCTCGACTCGGCAGACGAGATGATCCCGGCGGCGCTCAACTATCTGGGGCTCAACCCCAACAGCCAGGATCCGGCGGATCTCAAGCGCGCCGAGGAGCAGTTGCTCAAGGTGCGTCCCTACGTGGCCTATTTCCACTCCTCCAAGTACATCGGCGATCTCGCCAATGGCGACATCTGCGTGGCGGCCGGTTTCTCCGGCGACATCCTGCAGGCGGCGGCCCGTGCCGACGAAGCCGGCAAGGGGATCAAGATCGCTTACAGCATACCGAAGGAGGGGGGCAACCTCTGGTTCGACATGATGGCGATCCCGGCCGATGCCACCAACGTGAAAGAGGCGCACGCCCTCATCAACTATGTGCTGCAGCCCGAGGTGATTGCCCAGATCAGCAATCATGTGGGCTACGCGAACCCCAACGCCAAGGCGGGGGAGTTCATGGAGGAGCACGTGCGCAATGACGAGTCCGTCTATCCACCCCAGGCGGTGCTGGAGCGGCTGTATGTGCAGCAGGCACATCCCCGCGCGGTGCAGCGCCTGATCACCCGGAGTTGGACCAAGATCAAGTCCGGAACCTAACCTTGGCGCCCATCCCGGGGCGCCAGACTGTTTTATGGATCGGCCCCGGCCGGTATTACCTTTGGGAGTTTGGTAATGGCGATAGCCTCCAGTGC
Source organism: Aeromonas sp. QDB34 (assembly GCF_027705405.1). Classification (NCBI taxonomy): domain Bacteria; kingdom Pseudomonadati; phylum Pseudomonadota; class Gammaproteobacteria; order Aeromonadales; family Aeromonadaceae; genus Aeromonas; species Aeromonas sp. QDB34. The sequence continues at coordinate 71,686 of NZ_JAPDBT010000008.1, forward strand.
CTACAAGAAAGCCCTCGAGGGCAGCCAGCAACGCAAAGAAGTGCTGGTCAAGATAGACAGGGTAAGCAAGCAGTTCGATGAAACGCTGGCGGTCGACAACGTGTCCCTCAACATCCACAAGGGCGAGATCTTCGCCCTGCTGGGCGGGTCCGGCTCCGGCAAGTCGACCCTGCTGCGGATGCTGGCGGGGTTCGAGCGTCCCACCGAGGGGCGCTTGTTCCTCGACGGGGTCGACATCACCGACATGCCGCCCTATGAACGCCCCATCAACATGATGTTCCAGTCCTACGCCCTGTTCCCCCACATGACGGTGGCGCAGAACATCGCCTTCGGCCTCAAGCAGGATGGCCTGCCCAAGGCGGAGGTCGATGCCCGGGTGGAGGAGATGCTCAAGCTGGTGCAGATGACCCAGTATGCCCGTCGCAAGCCCCATCAGCTCTCCGGTGGCCAGCGCCAGCGGGTGGCACTGGCGCGCTCGCTGGCCAAGCGGCCCAAGCTGCTGCTGCTGGATGAGCCCATGGGGGCGCTGGACAAGAAGCTGCGCTCCCAGATGCAGCTCGAGCTGGTCGAGATCATCGAACGGGTCGGGGTAACCTGCGTCATGGTGACTCACGACCAGGAAGAGGCAATGACCATGGCCGAGCGGATTGCCATCATGCACCTTGGCTGCATCGAACAGATCGGCAGCCCGATGGATATCTATGAAACCCCGGCCAGCCGGCTGGTGTGCGAGTTCATCGGCAACGTCAACCTGTTCGACGGCCTGCTGGTGGAGGATGAGCAGGACCACGCCACCATCGCCTGCGCCGATCTGGAGCAGCCCATCTACGTGGGCCACGGCATCAGCTCCCGCGCCGAGAACAAGAAGGTCACCTACGCCCTGCGGCCGGAAAAACTGCTGATGAGCCTGCAAAAGCCGGTGGAGATCGAGCATCCGGACTTCAACTGGACCAAGGGCGAAGTCTATGACATCGCCTATCTGGGCGGTCATTCGGTTTATCACATCCAGTTGCCTTCGGGCAAAATCGTTCAGGCTTTCATCGCCAACGCCGAACGCCACGGCAAGCGGCCGACCTGGGATGACCAGGTGTTCCTCTACTGGGAAGATGACAGCGGCGTGGTGCTGCAATCATGATGGCATTGAGACGACTGAAGGCTCTGGGGGGGCGGCAGCTGGTGATCGGCATCCCGTTCTTCTGGCTGTTCCTGTTCTTCCTGCTGCCCTTCATCATAGTGGTGAAGATCAGCTTCGCCGAAGCGGACGTGGCGATCCCGCCCTACACCGACGTGGTGAGCTGGGCCGACGATCAGCTCACCATCTTGCTGCACATGGGCAACTACCTGCTGCTGCAGGAAGATGAGCTCTACATCGCGGCTTACCTCGGTTCCCTCAAGATGGCCTTCATCAGCACAGTGCTCTGTCTGCTGATCGGCTATCCGATGGCCTACTCCATCGCCCGGGCCAACAAGGAGACCCAGACCGTTCTGCTGCTGCTCATCATGATGCCGACCTGGACCGCGATCCTGATCCGGGTCTACGCCTGGATGGGCATTCTCAGCAACAACGGCCTGCTCAACAGCCTGTTGATGGGCATCGGCCTCATCAACGAGCCGCTGCAGATCCTCAACACCAACCTGGCGGTCTACATCGGCATCGTTTACTCCTACCTGCCGTTCATGGTGTTGCCGCTCTACGCCAACCTGGTCAAGCACGATCAGAGCCTGCTGGAGGCGGCCTCCGACCTCGGCGCCCGCAACCTGACCCGGTTCTGGCAGATCACGGTGCCACTCTCCAAGAACGGCATCATCGCCGGCTGCATGCTGGTGTTCATCCCGGTGGTGGGCGAGTTCGTCATTCCGGAGCTGCTGGGCGGCCCCGAGACTCTGATGATCGGCAAGGTGCTGTGGCAGGAGTTCTTCAACAACCGTGACTGGCCGGTGGCGTCCGCCCTGGCGGTGGTGATGCTGGCGGTGCTGATCATTCCGATCATCCTGTTCAACCGCAACCAGGCCAAAGAGCTGGAGGGTAAAGTATGAGGCGCTTTGGTTTTGCCAAGCTGATGCTGTGGCTGGGGCTGCTGTTCATCTACCTGCCGATGATCATCATGGTGATCTACTCCTTCAACGCCTCCAAGCTGGTGACGGTATGGGGCGGCTGGTCGCTGAAGTGGTATTTCGGCCTGCTCGACAACAAGCAGTTGATAGGTTCGGTACTGCGTTCGCTGGAGATCGCTTTCTATACCGCCATCGCGGCGGTGGCGTTGGGGACGGTGGCGGCCTTCGTGCTGACCCGGATCCCGCACTTCCGTGGCCGGACCCTGTTCGGCGGCATGGTGACGGCGCCGCTGGTGATGCCCGAGGTGATCACCGGTCTCTCCTTGCTGCTGCTGTTCGTGGCCATGGCCCAGCTGGTGGGCTGGCCCGCCGAGCGCGGCATGGTGACCATCTGGATCGCGCACACCACCTTCTGTACTGCCTATGTGGCGATCGTGGTGTCGGCCCGCCTGCGGGAACTGGATCTCTCCATCGAGGAGGCAGCCATGGATCTGGGGGCCAAACCCTGGAAGGTGTTCTTCCTGATCACCATCCCGATGATTGCCCCCTCGCTGGCGGCGGGCGGCATGATGTCGTTTGCCCTGTCGCTGGATGACCTGGTGCTGGCGAGCTTCGTCTCCGGCCCAGGCTCGACCACCCTGCCGATGGAGGTCTTCTCAGCGGTGCGGCTCGGGGTGAAACCTGAGATCAACGCGGTGGCCAGCCTGATCCTGCTGTCAGTGTCGCTGTTCACCTTCGGCAGCTGGTATCTGATGGCCAAGGCGGAGAAACGTCGCCGCGCCGAGATCGCCATGACCACCCAGATGCAGGCAGTCGCCTGACCTCGTGTTAAGATCCGCATTCTCTCGTCAATCCGGAGGATGAGAATGCGGATCTCCATCTTTAGCGGCCAGGGTACCGAGCTGGTTCCCGGCCTTGTCAGTGCCATCCACAAACAAGCCACCTCCATACCGCTCTGGTGCAGTGCCAATGGTCTGGCTGGCGATGAACAGTGCGACCAGCGCCACCATGGCGGCCCAGATCGGGCGCTGCACTACTATCCCGCCGATCACTACCCCTGGTGGCACAACTGGCAGACGGCGCTGGGCCTGCCGGCCCCGCGTACTCCCTGGCAACCGGCCGCCTTCGGCGAGAACCTCTCCGGGGTCGGACTGACCGAGGTGCAGGCCTGCATTGGCGATGTCTATCGACTCGGCGAGGCGCTGATCCAGATAAGCCAGCCCAGATCCCCCTGCTTCAAGCTCAACCAGCGTTTCGGCTATGGCCAGATGTCGCAGGTGATGCAGCTCAGCGGCCGCTGCGGCTGGCTGCTGCGGGTGCTGGAGGAGGGGATGGTTATGCCGCAGGAGCGATTGGAGCTGGTGGACAGGCCCTACCCTGAACTCACGGTAAAGCGCACCGCCGACATCCTGTTCAACCAGCTGCGCAACGAGGCTGACCTGCTGTTGCTGCTGGAAAATCCGGCCCTCTCGCCCAACTGGCGCAAGCATGCGGCAGACTGGCTGGAGCATGGTGTGGTCGCTGACTGGCGTCGCCGCTTGCTCGGCCCGGCCGAATTCCAGCTCGCTTCGTCATAAGTGTTGCCAGGCCATTTTTTGGCCGCTGACGGCTCGGGATGGATGGAACTGACGAATAGTTGAGCGAACAGCCATTTTTTTCCTTCCAAACGTAAAAAAGGCTTGTGTCGAGTCGGGGCTTTCGGTAAATTCCCGTCCCGCAGACATCGGTGTGTAGCGCAGCTTGGTAGCGCACTTCGTTCGGGACGAAGGGGTCGGAGGTTCGAATCCTCTCACACCGACCACATTAGAAAAGGCCGCTCAATAGAGCGGCCTTTTCGCATTTGGCGTTCGCAAGTGGAGGGAGATATTCAGGCTGGCGGCGTTCTATGAGAATTGCGATGCTCCTCTGTCTCCTCTGTCTCCTCTGTCTCCTCTGTCTCCTCTGTCTCCTCTGTCTCCTCTGTCTCCTCTGTCTCCTCTGTCTCCCCTGTCTCCTCTGTCTCCTCTGTCTCCTCTGTCTCGTTGTCCGGCACTGGGCAATAAAAGGGCCACCGCTCGGTGGCCCAGGGTGGAGTCTGATCCTGACTCCGGCACTCTAGATTGTGGCAATCTCTGGTTGGGTTCTGTCTATGGTGCCCTCCTTGCGCGCCAGGCGCCTGTTAGATATGCCAGTGCTGATGCCGCAATGCCTTGAAGCCGTGCTGAGGTTGCAAGGCCGCGTGCTTGGGGTACTCACTAATGAAATGTTCGATTCCCTCCATCAGTTGTTCACGTAATGAAGACACGGGCTCATGCCAGGCTTGCAGGCATAGATGGCCGGGGATCAGCTGCTCCTGATAATCTTCCAGCAGCTGTTCTGGCCAGGGCTCAATACCGGAATTGCGTTGCAACAAATAGTGGGCGGCGGGTTCACGGGCATAGATGAACTGAATTTGGGCCAGGTCGCGTTGGCTTAGCGTTTGACTGTTGATATGACAAGTCAGGTATTTTCCCGTCTTCAGGTCCAAGAAGTGACCGCGTTGCCGACAGGCTATGATGCGATACCAGGGCAGGGGCGAACAGAGAGAGTATCCCTCAAGCTCCTGTTCCAGCCAGTGGCGACACTCGGGTGTCTGCACCTCGTCGAGCATGGACTCGAGCTGCCTCAACAAGGCTCTGGATGGTTTGGTGGCCAGTTTCGCACTCATCGCCTGCAATCCTCCCTCTGCACACAATCCCGACTTTCAGTATGAACCTGGTGGCGGCAGAGGGGGTAAGGTTTCTAATGATTAAAATCAGATTAGCAGCGTGGTTTTTATGCAATAGGCTGGCTCAGCCCACCAGATAGGTGCCGGTACCGAAGGCGATATGAGTCCCTTCTTCGTTGTGCAGTTCCATGCGGGCAACCGCGACCTTGCTGCCGGCCCGGATGATGTGGGCGGTGGCGATGAACTCGTTGCCGCGCCCCGGCCGCAGGTAGTCCACCCGCAGATCGATGGTACCGAGGCGGGAGAAGCGCTCCTTGAGGTAGCTGGGGGAGAAGTCTTCCAGCTCGTCGATGCAGGAGGCGGCGACTATCATGCCGCCGGCCACATCGAGCAGGCTGGCGGTGACGCCGCCGTGCAGGATGTTGTGGAAGGGGTTGCCGATCAGCTTCTCCTCCATCTTGATGCGCAGCTCCACCTTGTCGAAGTCGTAGTGCGTCACCTGCATGCCGATCAGCTTGTTGAACGGCATCCTCTCGGCGAACAGGTTGGCAATGCCACTGAGCGCCATCTTCTTGAGCATCTGTTTCATTCCTTGAGTCCGATCCCTGGCAGTACGACCGAGTAAAAATTCCAGCCAGTCTGCAACACTTCCTTAACAGTCGCAATGGCAGGTTTATTGTAGGCGGCGGCTGCTTTAGAATGGCGACCCCAAAGGAGAGCCCATGACCGCCATTGCCGAAACCCTGCCTGACCCCCAGCCAGAGAATCCGCTTGCCCTGCTGCAGGCGGTGTTCGGCTATCAGCAATTCCGGCCGGGCCAGCTCGAAATCATCGAGCAGATCGTGGCGGGGCGCGATGCGCTGGTGCTCAAGCCCACCGGTGGCGGCAAGTCGCTCTGCTACCAGATCCCGGCGCTGTTGCGGCCCGGGCTCGGGGTGGTGGTCTCTCCCCTCATTTCGCTGATGAAGGATCAGGTGGACAGCCTGCGCGCCAACGGCGTGGCAGCGGTCTACATCAACTCGGCCCTCAGCCGGGAGGAGATGATCCAGAACTTCGCCGCCATGCGGCGCGGCGAGATAAAAATCGTCTATGTCTCCCCCGAACGCCTGCTGCAGCACGAGTTTATGGATCGGCTGGCGGAGCTGCCGCTCGGCCTGTTTGCCATCGACGAGGCGCACTGCGTCTCCCAGTGGGGGCACGATTTTCGGCCGGAATATGCGGCGCTGGGCCGGCTCAAGCAGTGGTTCCCGCAGGTGCCGGTGGTGGCGCTCACCGCCACTGCCGACGAGGCGACCCGCAGCGATATGCTGCATCGGCTGGAACTCCACGACCCCTTCATCCACACCGCCAGCTTTGACAGACCCAATATCCGCTACAGCCTGGTGGAGAAGTTCAAGGCGGCGGAGCAGCTGCTGCGCTACGTGCAGAGCCAGAAGGGCAACTGCGGCATCGTCTACTGTTCCAGCCGCAATCGGGTGGAGGAGGTGGCCGAGCGGCTCTCCCGCCACGGCTGCAAGGCGGCGCCCTATCACGCCGGCCTGCCGCTCGAGCTACGTCAGCGCACTCAGGAGTCCTTCCTCAAGGACGACATCGAGATAGTGGTGGCGACGGTGGCGTTCGGCATGGGCATCGACAAGCCCAACGTGCGCTTCGTGGTGCACTACGACATCCCGAAGAACATCGAATCCTACTATCAGGAGACCGGCCGGGCCGGCCGTGACGGCACCCCGGCCGAGGCGCTGCTGCTCTACGATCCCGCCGACATCGGCCGGGTGCGCCGGCTGCTCGACAACATCGAAAACCCCCAGCAGTTGCAGGTGGAGCAGTACAAGCTCAACGTGATGGCTGCGTTTGCCGAGGCGCAGACCTGCCGCCGCCAGGTGCTGCTCAACTACTTCGGCGAGTACAACGACAAGCCGTGCGGCAACTGTGACATCTGCCTCGACCCTCCCCAGAGCTATGACGGCACCGAAGATGCCCAGAAGGCGCTCTCCTGCGTCTGGCGGGTGGGGCAGAATTTCGGGGTGGGTTATGTGGTGGAGGTGTTGCGCGGGTCGCTGAACCAGCGCATCAAGGACCACGGCCACGACAAGCTGTCGACCTACGGCATCGGCAAGGATCAGAGCCACGAGTACTGGATGAGCGTGATCCGCCAGCTGATCCACAAGGGGCTGCTGACCCAGAACATCACCCGCAATCTTGTGCTGCAGCTGACCGAGGCCGCCCGTCCCGTGCTGCGCGGCGAGGTGAAGCTGGATCTGGCGGTGCCGCGCCTGCAGCCCATCTCCAGCCGCAAGGAGAAGCGCAACGGCCTGCTCGACAACGCCAACTACGACAAGCGGCTGTTCAAGGAGTTGCGCGCCCTGCGCAAGCAGATCGCCGAGGATGAAGAGGTGCCGCCCTACGTGGTGTTCAACGACGCCACCCTGGTCGAGATGGCGCAGCTGATGCCGATGACCGAGGCGGAAATGCTGGCGGTCAACGGCGTGGGTCACCGCAAGCTGGAACGCTTCGGTGAAGCCTTTATGGACCTGATCATCGACTACTGCCGTCGGTAAAAGGTTGGCGAAGTTGCACCGGGCAGAAGCTTCGCCAACGGGCGGCGCGTGTCTGCCGGGCGCGCCGGTTATTTGAGGCTGGCGTAATAGGCCGCCAGGTTCTCCATGTCCGCATCGGTGAGCGGCGCCATGAAGGGCACCATCAAAGGCTCCTTGCGGCTGCCATCCTTGAAGGCCTTCAGCTGTTTCACCAGATAGGCGGCGTTTTGTCCCGCCAGATGGGGATAGTTGGGTATCAGAGCCTTGCCTTCGACCCCGTGACAGGCGGCGCAGACGGCGGCCTTGGCCTTGCCTGCCTCGACATCGGCCGCCTGGGCCGGCCCCCACAACAACAGCAACAGGGGCAGGGCGCCCAGCCATCTTTGCATCTTCTTCTCCTTGAAATGAAATAGCGCATCGTCCGTTAGCCAGTGCTGGCCGACGGCGGTATAAAGAGTGACACGAGCATACGCAGGGATGAACCGCACCACCATGAAGCTGATCAACACTTTTGCCACCGAACTGCCCTGGGCCTGTGAGCCCGTCGCACCCCAGCCACTGCATGCTCCCGGCCTGCTGCACCTCAACCGTGCGCTGCTCGGCGAGCTGGGACTGGGGGCGGTGAGCGAGGCCGACTGGCTGGCCTGCTGTGGCCATGGGCTGCCCTTGCCCGGCATGCAGCCGGTAGCCCAGGTCTATGCGGGCCACCAGTTCGGCGGCTACAGCCCGCGTCTTGGCGATGGCCGTGCCCTGCTGCTGGGGGAGCAACAGGCGCCGGATGGCAGCCGCTGGGATCTGCACCTGAAAGGGGCGGGCAAGACCCCCTTCTCCCGTTTCGGCGATGGCCGCGCCGTGCTCCGTTCCAGCATTCGCGAGTACATTGCCTCCGAGGCGCTGCATGCCCTCGGTATTCCCACCACCCGGGCTCTGGTGCTGGTGGGCAGCCTGGAGCCGGTCTACCGCGAGCAGGTGGAGACGGGCGCGACCGTGCTGCGTACCGCCCCGAGTCATCTGCGCTTCGGCCACGTCGAGTATTTCGCCTGGAGCGGGCAGGGGGATCGGATCCCGACCCTTATCGACTATCTGCTGCGCCACCATTTCCCCGAGCTGGCCGATGGTGCCGAGCTGTTTGCCGAAGTGGTGCGCCGCACCGCGCGGCTCATCGCCAAGTGGCAGGCGGCAGGCTTCTGCCACGGGGTGATGAACACCGACAACATGTCGCTGCTCGGACTGACGCTGGATTACGGCCCCTACGGCTTCATCGATGCCTATGTGCCGGACTTTGTCTGCAACCACTCGGATCCGGGCGGCCGCTATGCACTGGATCAGCAGCCGGCGGTCGGTTACTGGAATTTGCAAAAGCTGGCGCAGGCGCTGGCCGGCCACGTCGATGGGGACGCGCTGGTTGCGGCCCTGGCCCAGTATGAACACCAATTGATGCTGCACTACTCCGAACTGATGCGCGCCAAACTGGGGCTGGCGGTGTGGGAAGAGGACGATCCGGCGCTGTTTCGCGAGTTGTTCCGGCTGCTGGCGGCGCACGGGGTGGATTACCACCTGTTCCTGCGTCGTCTCGGTGAGGTGACGCGAGAGGGGGCGTGGCCCGCCAGCCTGCTGGCCCTGCTACCGGAGCCTGCCGCCTGGCAAGGGTGGCTTGAGGCCTATCGGGCGCGCCTCGCCCGGGAAGGGAGCGAGGATGGCGTGCGCAAGGGGCTGATGGATGCGGTCAACCCCAAGTATGTGCTGCGCAACGCGCTGGCCCAGCGGGTGATCGAGGCTGCCGAGCAGGGCGACATGGCGCCGTTCGAGCGGCTGTTTACGGCTTTGCAGCATCCCTATGATGAGCAACCCGAATACGAGGATCTCGCTACTCCGCAACCGGCATGGTATTGCGGTGGCGAGCTCTCTTGCAGTAGTTGAGGAGCCGCAGATGAACTGGCATATCGCGCAAATAGACAGGGACGCCGGGGTAGTGACGCTGGTGAACCCCGCGCTCGACTGGGACAGCTTTCCGACTCTGGCTAACACCCTGTTGCAGGAGTGGGAGCTGGTAGCGCTCGAGCGGGAGTGTGGCGCCGATCGTCACAGCTGGTTGCTGGAGTTCGAGGGGAGCCGCTTTCGGCTCGAATACGAACACTACAGCGGCTGCTGGCTGGCGGCGGAGCAGCCGGCCGATGCCGAGGTGCTGCTCTGGCTGGTTCGTCAGCATCAGGGCTGAGCAGGGGCGGCAGCCTCAAGCAACCGCATAAAGATTGAACTATCAGCGTGGGGGCGTATAATCTCGCCCCTCAATTATCGCCAATGGTGGCGGTATGGGTTCCCTAACCCCATTAACCAAAAAGGTCACAATATGAATCTGACCCCTGCTCAGCACCAGACGGCGCTGGTGCGCCTCTCGTTGTTCCACATCCTGATCATTGCCAGCAGCAACTACCTGGTGCAGCTGCCGATCACCATCTTCGGCTTCCATACCACCTGGGGTGCCTTCAGCTTCCCGTTCATCTTTCTGGCCACCGACCTGACGGTGCGGATCTTCGGTGCCGGTCTGGCGCGCAAGATCATCCAGACCGTGATGTTGCCGGCGCTGGCCATCTCCTATGTCCTGTCGGTGCTGTTCTTCGAGGGCAGCTTCCAGGGCGTCGGCAACCTGGCTGAATTCAACCTGTTCGTGGCGCGCATCGCCCTGGCCAGCTTTATGGCCTATCTGGTGGGCCAGTTCATGGACGTGGTGGTATTCAACCGGCTGCGGCTGCTGAAAGCCTGGTGGGTGGCACCGGCGGCCTCCACTCTGTTCGGCAACCTGGTGGACACCATCGCCTTCTTCACCATCGCTTTCTGGCGCAGCACGGATCCCTTCATGGCCGAGCACTGGGTCGAGATTGCTACCGTGGACTACGTGTTCAAGCTGCTGATAAGCCTGGGGTTGTTTGTGCCGCTCTACGGCGTGCTGCTGCGTTATCTCAGCCGCAAGCTGGTGGGCGAGGCCGGATTGGCCGGCCTGCAAACGGCCACGCGACAAGCCTGACGAGATTGACCACCCCCAGGGGTGGTCAATTTTTTTGCATTTTTGGCAAATAAGGGTTGCCAAGTTAAATGAGAATGATTATTGTTACCTTGTTTTCCGGGAAAGACTTCATTCGTTCCAACGTGATGGACTTCTTGTGAAGGCACGACATTGCTCACATTGCTTCCAGTTAAGGGGCCAGTTTTTACTGGCCCTCTTTTTTTGCGTGTTTTCGGCCAGCGACGGGCATAAAAAATGGGAGCCTTGGCTCCCATGTTCACTCTGCTCTGCTTACTCGATGTCGAGTGCATCGGGGGAGAGGATCACCCCTGTGGTATCGGCGTAGAGGTGGTCGTCCGGCAGGAAGGTGACGCCGCCGAAGTTGACCGGCAGATCGGTCTCGCCCACGTCCTTGCTGTCGGCTCCCACCGGAATGGCTGCCAGCGCCTGAATGCCGATATCCAAGTCTTCCAGAATGTCGACCTCGCGTACGCAGCCGTAGCAGACGATCCCTTCCCACTCGTTTTCGGCCGCCGTGGTGGCGATCTCGCTGTCGATCAGGGCGCGGCGCATGGAGCCACCGCCATCGATCAGCAACACCCGACCGACGCCGTTCTCTTTGACGAGTTCACGGATCAGGCCGTTTGATTCGAAGCATTTGACTGTGGTGATGACGCCGCCGAACGAGGCGCGGCCGCCGAAGGAGCAGAGCATGGGTTCGAGCACATCCACCATGTCCTGATAGATGTCGCACAGTTCTGAAGTGTTGTATTCCATTGTGTCAAATCCACCGCTGGAAACAGGTGGGATCCAGTATAAGGAGTGGGACCGGCATTTCAATGAATATTCCTTGAACAACAACGGGGATAACGTTTTCCGCATAAGCTCAATGCAGTCCATCCCGTGCTTGTGAGAGGTTCATCGTGCTGATCCGTCATAAATTGATCCTGAATACCGCGCTGGTCGCCGTTGCCATGCTGGTATTGAGCGGCCTGTTTCTCTACTCCAACCAGGTGAGTCGCCATCTGACCGAGGCCCAGCGCAACGTGGACGGGCTCGAGATCGCCATGCTCAACCTGCGACGGGCCGAGAAGGATTTCCTGATCCGCAAGGATCCGGCCTTCGTGACCCGCTTCAACGAGGTGCTGGCCAATTTTCACCAGCTCAACCAGACCCTGGGTCAGGATGACAACCTCAGCGCCGTGCAGGGCGAACTGACCCGGCTGGATCAGCAGATGGGAGCCTATGGCAAGGCCTTCAACGATCTGGTGGCCCAGCAGCAGATCATCGGGCTGGGGCCGGAAGACGGCCTCTACGGGCGTTTGAGAACCGCGGTGCATCAGGTGGAAGAGGGGCTCAAGCAGCTGGATGAACAGGGGCTGCTCATCACCATGTTGCAGCTGCGGCGGGCGGAGAAAGACTTCATGCTGCGCTCCGACATCCAGTATCTGGAGCGCTTCCAGACCCTGCACAAGGACTTCCAGCAGCGGCTGGCAACCCTGCCGGAGGCTGATCGCGGCAAGCTGGAGCAGGCCAGCGAGCAGTACCGGCAGGACTTCGTCGCGCTGGTGCAGGGCATGCAAGTGCTGGGGCTGAGTGAAGATGAGGGGCTGCGCAATGAGATGCGGGGCCTGGTGCATCAGACCGAGCAGGGCTTTACCGCCGTCGGCAAGCACATCGCCGACGAGCTGGTACGGCAGACCTCGCGCCTCAATACCCTGATGCTGGTCTGCGGCGGCATCATCATAGTGCTGATCGGCATCATGAGCATGTTGCTGGGGCGCAGCATCGACCGCCCCATCTCACGGGTGAACGACACCGTCAACCGCATCCGGCAGGACAACGACCTGCGCCTCAAGATAGAACTGCAGGGGGCGGACGAGATGGCCCAGCTGGCAGGCAATCTGGACGTGATGCTGGGGGGCTTTCGCCACCTTATCGGCGATGTGAAGCAGAGCGTGCACACCCTGACCGAGGCGGCGGATCACCTCTCCGGCAACGTGCGCCGCACCAGCGAGGGGGCTGCTCGCCAGCTGCAGGAGACCGACATGGTGGCGACCGCCTCCACCGAGATGGGCTCCACCATAGAGGAGATTGCCCGCAACACCGAACAGGCCGCCAACAATGCCCAGACCACCAACAACAAGGCGATGGAGGGGCGCAGTGCGGTGGAGAACACCGTCAGCCAGATCCGCTCCCTGGCCGACAATCTGGAGAACTCCTCCCGCGAAGTGGCGCAGTTGCAGCAGGAGAGCGAAACCATCGGCTCTGTGCTGGACGTGATCCGCGGCATCGCCGAGCAGACCAACCTGCTGGCGCTTAACGCGGCCATCGAGGCGGCGCGGGCGGGGGATCAGGGGCGCGGCTTTGCGGTGGTGGCGGACGAGGTGCGCAGCCTGGCCATCCGCACCCAGAAGTCGACCCAGGAGATCGCCGGCATCATCAGTTCGCTACAGAAGCAGACCGGCAACATAGTGGGCATGATGGCGACCTGCCGCGAGCAGGGCAACAGCAGCTCGGAGCAGGCCAGCATGGCGGGCGAACTGCTGGAGCAGATCACCCAGGATGTCACCCACATCATGGACATGAGCACCCAGATTGCCGCCGCCATCGAGCAGCAGAGCCTGGTGGCCAACGAGGTGAACCGCAACGTCAACAATATTCGCGACATCGCCCAGGAGTCGAGCCTGATGGCGGAGGAGAATGCCAAGTCGAGTCACGGCCTGACCGAGCAGGCCAAGCTGCTCAACCAGGCGGTGGCCAAATACCGGGTGTAGCGGCCGCGCCGAATGAACAAGGGAGCCATAAAGGCTCCCTTTTTATTGCCGAGCGGATTAAAGCAGGAACAGGGTGGCCAGCCCTAGGAAGATGAAGAAGCCGCCGGTGTCGGTGATGGCGGTGATCATCACGCTGGCCCCCACTGCCGGGTCGCGGCCCAGCCGGCTCATGGTCATGGGGATGATGACCCCCATCAGTGCCGCCACCAGCAGGTTGAGCATCATGGCAAGGGTCATCACTGCGCCCAGCGCCGCATCCTGATAGAGGATGTAGGTGGCCACCCCCATGGTGCCGCCCCACACCAGGCCGTTGATCAGGGCCACCCCCAGCTCGCGCCACAGCAGGAAGGAGACGTTGCCGGTCTGGATATGCTGCAGCGCCAGGGCCCGCACTATCATGGTGATGGTCTGGTTGCCGGTGTTGCCGCCGATGCCGGCGACGATGGGCATCAGCGCCGCCAGCGCCACCAGCTGGGAGATGGTGTGCTCGAACAGACCGATCACCCGCGATGCCACGAAGGCGGTGCAGAGGTTGATGGCTAGCCAGGCCCAGCGGGTCTTGACCGCCTTGGAGACGGGCGCGAACACGTCCTCCTCTTCACTGATCCCCCCCATCCGGCGCAGGTCGGTGTCGCTCTCTTCATAGACCAGGTCCACCACCTCGGCGACGGTGAGCCGGCCCATCAGCTTGCCACGGCCGTCGATGACGGCGGCGGAGACCAGGTCGTCCCGCTCGAAGGTACGGGCGGCGGCTTCATCGTTGTCTTCCGGATCGAAGGTGACCGGATCCTTCTCCATCACGTCGCGCACCAGGGTCTCGGGCCTGTGCAGCAGCACAGTGGTGAGCGGCAGCTCCCCCTGCAGCCGGTTGCGCCGGTCGGTGACGAACAGCTTGTCGGTGTTGGCGGGGATCTGGCCGCGCAGGCGCAGGTAGCGCTGCACCGTGGCCAGGCTCACCTCGGCCCGCACCGTGATGAGTTCGAAGTCCATCATGGCGCCGACCGTGTGCTTGCCGTAGCGGATCACCTCCCGCACCCGGTCGCGCTGGGCCGGGGCCATGGAGGTGAGTAGCCGCCCCATCAGGTTGCGGGGCAGGTACTGGCCCAGATAGATCTGATCGTCGATATCGAGGGTGCGCAGGGCGTGCAGCAGCTCCTTGTCGCTCATGCCGCTGATCAGGCTGTCCCACACCGTCTCCGATGCCTCGACCAGGATCTGGCCGTGTTTCTCCTCGTCCACCTGCTGCCACAGCACGTGACGCTCGTCCGGCGGCAGGGATTCCAGCGCATCGGCGATATCGGCGGCGGGCAGGCTGTTGACCAGCCGGGTGAGCTCGCTGGTCTGATCCCGCAGGGTGGCATCCTGCACCCCTTGCGGGTCGAGCAGGCTGTCGGTGAGGGCATCATCGGCCAGCAGCAGGGTGAGAATGCGCGATCTGTCTTGTTCACGCTGTTTGGCGCTGTTCTTGGCGGGGAGGGACATGAAGCAGAATTCCTGAATTCGGTGGTCCGGCTGACACACCCATAGGATACCAGACTCAAAACAAGAGGTTATGACAGTAAATGCAGAAAAAGAAACGCCACCCGAAGGTGGCGTTGGAATGGATGCAGCGATCAGGCCGAGGCCAGGGCCGCGTCTGCGGCACCTCCTTGCCCGAACCAGGCAAGCTGGTCCGCCAGGGTCACCACAGATCCCACCATGATGAGAGCCGGGCTCTCGACCCCCACCGCCAGTTCGGGCAGCTGGTCGAGGGTACCGCGAATGACCCGCTGACTTGGCTGGGTGCCGCGCTCGATCAGCGCCACCGGGGTGTCGCCCGCCTTGCCGTGGGTCAGCAACTGCTCGCGGATGGTTGCACAGGAGGAGAGCCCCATGTAGAACACCAGGGTCTGTTTGTCTTTGGCCAGCAGCGGCCAGTCGAGATCCCGGGCGCCACCCTTGCCGTGGGCGGTGACGAAGCGCACGCTCTGGGCGTGGTCGCGGTGAGTCAGCGGAATGCCGGCGTAGGCGGCGCAGCCGCTGGCCGCGGTGATCCCTGGCACCACCTGAAAACCGATGCCGCTGCCGACCAGCGTCTCCAGCTCCTCGCCACCACGGCCGAAGATGAAGGGGTCACCCCCCTTCAGCCGCACCACCCGCTGGCCCTTCTTCGCCTCCTCCAGCAACAGCTGGTTGATCCCCTCCTGCGGCACGCAGTGGTTGCCCGCCTGCTTGCCGACGAAGATGCGTTTGGCATCGCGGCGCACCAGCGCCATCACCTCGTCGGAGACCAGTCGGTCATAGACCACCACGTCAGCCTGCTGCATCTGGCGCAGGGCGTGCAGGGTGAGCAGGCCCGGATCGCCGGGGCCGGCTCCCACCAGCACCACCTCGCCAGCGCTCTGGCTTTCATCGGCAAACAGGTTGTCGGCCAGCTGATGGGCAGAGGCGCTATCGCTCCGCGCCAGCGCCTGACCGAGCCGATCCGCCCCGAGCAGCCGCTCCCAGAAGCGGCGCCGCTCGCCCATGCTGGCGAAGCGCGCCTTGACCCGCTCCCGCAGGCTACCGGCAAAGGTCGCCACGGCCCCCAGATGTTGCGGCAGCAGGGCTTCGAGTTTTTCCCGCAGCAGCCGGGCCAGCACCGGCGCCTTGCCACCGGAGGAGATGGCCACCATCAGCGGCGAGCGGTCGATGATCGACGGCATGATGAAGCTGGAGCGTTTCGGGTCATCCACCACGTTGGCAAAGATCCGCGCCTGATTGGCGCTCTGGTAGACCAGCGCGTTCACCTCGCGCCGATCGGTGGCTGCCACCACCAACCACTTGCCCGCCAGTTGCTCCGGCGCGAATTCACCGGCCAGCCACTCGATGCTGCCGTTGGCAGCCAGCTCCGCCAGCTCGGGGTCGAGCTCGGGCGCGACCACGGTGAGGCGAGCACCGGCATCCAGCAGCAGGCGCGCCTTGCGCTCCGCTACCTCGCCGCCGCCGATCAGCAGCACGGGTTTGTTGTCGAGTCGGCAAAAGATGGGCAAGTAGTCCATGGGGCCTCCGGATCAGGCGGTTCGGGTCTGGTTGGTGGTGCTGGTGGTTTCGCTCACCGCGACCGGGCGCTCGGCCTTGGGGGTGGCATACCAGTAGCCGAGACCCATAAAGAGGGCGCCGGAGACGGTGTTGCCCAGCGTCACCCACAGCAGGTTGTGGCCGATGCCGCTCAGGGTGTAGGCATCGGAGTGGGCGCCAAACCAGGAGAGGGCGAACAGGGTCATGTTGGCGATGGAGTGCTCGTAGCCGGAGGCGATAAAGGCCAGCAGGCACCACCAGATGGCGATGAAGCGGGCGGCTCCTTCGGTGCGCAGCGCCATCCAGATGGCGAGGCAGACCAGCCAGTTGCAGAGGATCCCCTTCATAAACAGGGTCAGCGCCGGTGCCTGGGTTTTGGCCAGTGCCACCTTGTGGGCCAGACTGCCCGCATCCGGCAGCAGGCTGCCGCCGTAGGAGTAGATCAGCGCCACCACGACGGAGCCAATCAGATTGCCCGCCCAGGTCTGCGGCAGGATGCGCAGCAGATCGGCCATGGTGATCTTGCCCGTTTTCACCCCGAAGGTGAGGAACATGGTGTGGCCGGTAAACAGCTCGGAGCCGGCGATGATCACCAGCGTCAGGGCGATACCGAAGGTGGCCCCCATCACCAGCGGCCGGATGGCGGGATCCACCAGATTGCCGAGAGTGAAGATGAGGATGATGCCGAGGCCCACATAGGCCCCCGCCATGGCGGAGCTGAGCCAGAAGCCGAGCTTGTCGCTGCGCTCGAAGCGGTTGATGCGGGCCGCGTTGGCGGCGCACTTGTTAATGGTTTCCGTGTACATCTTGTGAGTCCTTGAAAGGGCTGCCCTCTGGCAGCCCGAAAGAGAGTGAAATCGGCGTTAGACGGCGACCCAGACCTGCTGGTCGCGCACTTCAACGGGATAGCTTTGCACCGACATGGCGGCGTTCTCGAGGCAGTGGCCGTCGCGCAGACGGAAGTGCTGCTTCTTGAGCGGGCTGGCGACCCAGAGCTCGCCCTCGTGTTCACCTACGATGCCGCGCGACAGCACGTTGGCGGCGAAGAAGGGATCCCGGTTGTCGATGGCGAACACCTCGGCCGCCGCGCTCGGGCGGAACAGGGCGATCTGACGCCCCTCGAGCAGAGCGCAGACGCCGGTGCCCGGCAGGATGTCGTTGAGTTGGCAGGCGAATTTCATGATTGAACCTCCACATCGAGCGAAACAGGCATATTCTGACGCCCCTCGAGCAGAGCGCAGACGCCGGTGCCAGGGAGTATGTCGTTGAGTTGGCAGGCTAATTTCATCATTTGGTCTCCACCTCGATCTGGTAGACGGGGATGCGCTCGGCCGGGGTGGCCGGTCGGTGCTGGTCGCGCTCGCTGACGAACTGGACGTCCGGGTCGCGCTTGTCGCTATTGATGAAGTGGCTGAAACGCTTGAGCGCCTCCTCTTCATTGAGGGTGCGCGACCATTCGCACTCGTAGCTGTCGATCAGGATCTGGATATCGCGCTCCAGGGTGTCGGCCAGCCCCAGCTTGTCGTCGACGATCACTTCGCGCAGGTAGTCGATGCCCCCTTCCAGGTTGCCGAGCCAGACCGAGGTGCGCTGCAGTTTGTCGGCGCTGGTAACGTAGAACATCATGAAACGGTCGATCAGCTTGATCAGGGTCTCGCGGTCGAGGTCGGACGCCAGCAGGTCGGCGTGGCGCGGTTTCATGCCGCCGTTGCCGCCCACATAGAGGTTCCAGCCTGCGTCGGTGGCGATGATGCCGACGTCCTTGCCCTGCGCTTCCGCACATTCGCGGGTACAGCCGGAGACGCCGAACTTCATCTTGTGCGGGGTGCGAATGCCCTTGTAGCGGTTCTCGAGGAAGACCCCGAGGCCGACGCTGTCCTGCACGCCGAAGCGGCACCAGGTGCTGCCGACGCAGGTCTTGGCCATGCGCAGTGCCTTGGCGTAGGCCTGACCGGTCTCGAAACCCGCCGCCAGCAGCTTGCGCCAGATGGCAGGCAGATCATCCTTCTGGGCCCCGAACAGGCCGATGCGCTGGGCGCCGGTGATCTTGGTGTAGAGCTTGTAGTCGCGGGCCACTTCGGCCACCGCCAGCAGCCCTTCTGGGGTCACTTCGCCACCGGCCATGCGCGGGATGACGGAGTAGCTGCCGTCCTTTTGCATGTTGCCGAGGAAGATGTCGTTGGTGTCCTGCAGCGGGATGTTGCGCGGGCTCAGCACATGCTCGTTCCAGCAGGAGGCGAGGATGGAGCCGACGGTCGGTTTGCACACCTCGCAGCCATAGCCTTGGCCGTGCTTGGCCAGCAGCTCGTCGAAGCTCTTGATCCCCTCCACCTTGACCAGATGGAACAGCTCCTGGCGGGAGTGGGGGAAGTGGGCGCAGAGGTGGTTGTTGACCTCGATGCCCTGCTTCACCAGCTCGGCGTTGAGTACCTGACTGATGAGCGGCACGCAGCCGCCACAGCCGGTACCGGCCTTGGTGTGCTGCTTGATGGCGGCCAGGGTGGTGTGACCTTCGGCCACCGCCTTGGCGATGTCGCCCTTGGATACGTCGAAGCAGGAGCAGATCTGGGCGCTCTCCGGCAGGGCATCCACCCCCAGCGTCGGTTTGGCACCGGCGTAGGCGGGCAGGATCAGGGTGTCCGGGTGGCTCGGCAGCGGCAGGGCATTGAGCATCATCTGCAGCAGGTTGCCGTAATCTTCCACGTCACCCACCAGCACGGCGCCGAGCAATCGGCTGTTGTCCTCGCTCACCACGATCTTCTTGTAGACGCCGGCCTGATCGTCCTGGAACACATAGCTGTGGCTGCCCGGGGTGCGGCCGTGGGCATCACCGATGGAGCCGACGGAGACGCCGAGCAGCTTGAGCTTGGCGCTCATGTCCGCCCCTTCGAAACGGCTGTCGCCGCCGAGCAGATGGTCGACGGTGATCTGGGCCATCTTGTAGCCCGGCGCCACCAGGCCGAAGAAGCGGCCCTGCCAGGCGGCGCACTCGCCGATGGCATAGATGTCGGGGTCTGAGGTGAGGCAGTGATCGTCGATGACGATGCCGCCGCGCTCGGCGATGGCGAGATCACCGTAGCGGCCCAGGGTATCTTGCGGGCGAATGCCGGTGGAGAAGACCACCACGTCTACTTCCAGTTGGCTGCCGTCAGCGAAGGCGAGGCGGTGTTTCGCCTGCTCGCCGCCATGCATCAGGATCTCGCTGGTGCTCTTGCTGGTGTGTACCTGCACGCCCATGGATTCAATCTTGCGGCGCAGCAGCTGGCCGCCCTGACCGTCGAGCTGCTCGGCCATCAGCACCGGAGCAAACTCCACCACGTGGGTCTCGAGACCCAGCGCCTTGAGGGCGCCGGCGGCTTCGAGGCCAAGCAGGCCACCCCCGATCACCACCCCGCTCTTGCCGCTCTTGGCGGCGCTGCGGATGGCTTTCAGATCCTCGATGGTGCGGTAGACGAAGCACTCGTGGTGTTGACTGCCCTGGATGGGCGGCACCCAGGGGTAGGAGCCGGTGGCCAGTACCAGCTTGTCGTACTCGACCACAGTGCCCTTGTTGGAGTGCACTTCGCGGTTGGCCCTGTCGATTTTTTTCACCGCTTCGCCGAGCAGCAGGCGGATGCCGTGCTTGTCGTAGAAACCGGGTTTGACGAGGGAGAGATCTTCGCTGGTGTGGTGGGAGAAGTAGGAGGAGAGATGGACGCGATCGTAGGCGGGACGGGGTTCTGCACCGAAGACGGTGATCTCGTAGCGGCCCGGATCGGCCCGCTCGATCAGCTCTTCGATGAAGCGGTGCCCCACCATGCCGTTGCCCACAACGACCAGTCTGACTTTGCTCATAGTTGCCTCAAGTTTGGAGTAATAAAACATCATTCTGGGGCTAGGCTACCCAGTCGGCAGGGGTGGGCGATTGATGCAAATCAAGTGTCTATTTATATATCTCCTCAGGGGTAATTCGAGAAAACTCAACACTATACAAAAATAGGTATACCAGTTAATGATTTCTGGGCTGGCTCGGGGTGAGGAATGGTGGAGGGAAAGCCCGGTTTACCCACTGCCGGGGAGTGAAAACTTCTGTCGGAAAAAGACCGGTCTCGCACTGGGCGAGACCGGTATCAGCTGATCAAGGCGGCACGTCAGGCGATGTGGCGGCGGAACATGGCGAGCGCCAGCGACAGGGTGACGCCGGCGATGGCGAGCAGCGGCCAGAGCAGGGGCCAGGCGGCCGACCAGTCGAACCCCTTGAGGAAGACCCCCTTGAGCAGCACGATGAAGTGGGTGAGAGGGTCGATGGCCGCCAGCCACTGGAACACCTGCGGCATGTTCTCCACCGGCGAGATGTAGCCCGAGAGGATCACCGCCGGGACGGTGAAGGAGAAGACTCCGAGAAAGGCCTGCTGCTGGGTCGAGCAGAACGACGAGATGAAGAGCCCGATCCCGGCCAGTGCCAGCCCGTAGCAGACCATGCCCGCCAGCAGCAGGCTGAGGCTGCCGGCAAAGGGAAGGTGAAAGACAAAACGGGCGGCCAGCGCGACTATGCACCCTTGTCCCACCGCCACCAGGATGCCGGGCACCGCCTTGCCCGCCATGATCCAGCCTGCGGTGAGGGGGGAAACCAGCAGCTGATCGAAGGTGCCCTCTTCCCGCTCCCGCGCCACCGAGAGGGCGGTGACGATAAGACAGCCGGTGGTGGTGATGATGGCCACCAGGGCCGGCAGGATATGCCAGTGGAACTCGATATTGGGGTTGTAGAGGTTGCGCACCGCGAGGGTCGGCGGCGCCTTGCCTGCGTTCCCTTCTTCATTCTGCCAGCGGGCGATCACCTGGCTGATGTAGCCCGCCGCCACCTGACCACCGTTGGAGCGGCGGCCGTCGATGATCAGCTGCACCTTGGCCGGTTCGCCCCGCGCCAGCCGGCGCGAAAAATCCCCCGGAATAATCAGCCCGAGCAGTGCCTGCTGCCCGGTGATGGCCTCGGTCATGCCCGCCTCGCCTTGCACCGGGATGATGGTGGTGAAGGCGAGCATATGGGTGAGGCGCTCCAGCAGCTCGCGGCTCTGGGCTCCGCCATCCTGGTTGTAGATGGCCAGCGTGTTGCCGGTCACCTCCAGAGTGGCGGCGAACGGGAAGAGGGCGGTTTGCAGCAGCACCGGCATGATGAGCAGAAAGCGCCCCTGGGTGTTGCCCATCAGGGCCTGCAGCTCTTTTCGGATCAGCCACCAGAGTCGGATCAGCATGGGTTACTCCAGAGTGCGCCGCGTCTTGCGGGCGGTCAGGGCCAGCCAGAAACCGGCCAGCAGCAGCAGACAGAAACCGTTGACCAGCAGGATCGAGAAGACGCTGCCCGCCTGATAGAGGGTCTGCAGGGAGCTCGCGAAGTAACGGGCCGGAATGAGGTGGGTGATGGCCCGAAGCAGCGGTGGCATGCTGGCGATCTCGAACACGAAGCCCGACAGCATCACGGCGGGCAGAAACGCGGCGATCAGCGCTGCCTGCGCGGCGTTGAACTGGCTGCGCATCACGGTGGAGAGGAACAACCCGAGCCCGAGGGCGCTGCCGAGAAAGACGCTGGTGACCAGAAAGAGCAGCAGGAGGGAGCCGCGCCACGGCACCGCCATCACCGCCACCGAGAAGAGCAGGCAGAGCAGCATGGCGATGATGCCAAGGCCGTAGTAGGGCAACAGCTTGGAGAGCAGCAGCTCCCCCTTGGTGACCGGGGTGGCGAGCAGCGCCTCCATGGTGCCGCGCTCCCACTCCCGCGCCACCACCAGCGAGGTGAGCAGGGCACCGATGATGGTCATCACCACCGCAATGGAGCCTGGCACCAGAAAGTTGCGGCTCACCAGCGCCGGGTTGAACCAGGCGCGGCTCTCTATCGACACCGGCATGGCGACCCCCTCGCCAGCGAGCCACCCCTGCCAGATCCCCTGCACATAGTTGGTGACAAAGTTGGCGGTGTTGGGCTCGGAGCCATCGGTCAGCAGCAGCGCCTGCGGCGTGCCATTGCCCTGACCGGCCATGGCGCGGGAGAAGCCGTCATCGATCACCAGCAGGCCGCGGATCTCGCCACGGGCCAGACTGGCGAGCAGGGACTCCTTGCTCGGGCCGCTGTGGATCTCCAGTGCGGTAGAGCCGCGCAGGGCCTGCTCCAGCCGCACCGCCGGGGCGCCGCTGTCGGTGCGCCAGATGCCGAGGCGCAGATGGTCCACATCCAGATTGATGGCGTAGCCCATCACCACCAGCAGCACCACCGGCATGATGAAGGCGATGAGGATGCTGCTCGGGTCACGGACGATTTGCAGCGTCTCCTTGCGGCAGAGGGCCAGCAGTCGTCGACGGTTGATGCTCATGCGTCCTCCTCGCTGGCCCGCTCGACCAGGGTGATAAAGGCCTCTTCCATTGTTGGCAAAGAACAGGTCTGCAAGGAGCCGGTTGGCAAAGAGGTCGCCGCCTCTTTGGCGGCCAGCCCCTTGAGATCGTCCGGAGTGCCGAGGGCCAGCAGCTTGCCGCGATAGATGAGGGCGATGCGGTCGCAATACTCCGCCTCATCCATAAAGTGGGTGGTGACCAGCACGGTGACGCCGTGGTCGGCCAGCGCGTTGATGTGCGACCAGAACTCGCGCCGGGTCACCGGATCGACCCCGGAGGTGGGCTCGTCGAGGAACAGCAGCGGCGGCTCGTGCAGCAGGGCGCAGGCCAGCGATAAGCGCTGGCGCAGACCGAGCGGCAGGGATTCCGCCTTCTGATCGAGCCAAGGGGCGAGGGCAAAGGCAGTCACCATGGCGTCGATCCGCGTCTGCTGGTGGCGGCCGAACAGGCCGTAGATACCGGCGAAGAAGGAGAGGTTCTGGGCCACGGTGAGCTGCTTGTAGAGGGAGAACTTCTGCGCCATGTAGCCGAGACGCTGGCGCGCTGCCGAGGGGCTGTGGGCCAGATCGATGCCGGTCACCAGCGCCTGTCCCTCGCTCGGGCGCAGCAGGCCGCACTCCATCTTGAAGGTGGTGGACTTGCCCGCCCCGTTGGGGCCGAGCAGGCCGAAAATCTCGCCGCGGCGCACCGCAAAACTGACGTCATCGGTGGCGGCAAAATCGCCGAAGCGCTTGGTGAGGTGGCGCGCCTCGATCACCGCCTCGGGGGAGACCCCCTGCGGCAGTTCTGCTTCGCGCATCCCGGTTGCCAGACTCGACTCACCGCCGGGGCCGCCGCCGAGCAGGTCGATAAAGGCATCCTCCAACCGGGGCTGGGCCGGTTGAAAGGCGCCGTTGGCGAGATGCAGCTCCGAGAGCGGTGGGGGCGTCATGCCCGGGTGCAGCAGCAGGCGAACCCGCTCCCCCGCCACCGCGCCATCCATCACCGCCTGGTGAGCCAGTGCCCGGCGCAGCAGGGCACGCCGCTCGCGGCCATCCAGCTGCCCCGCCTCCAGCAGCCAGCAGCGGCTGGCCATGGCCCCCATCAGATCGGCTGGCGTGCCGCTGGTGCGCACCTCGCCATCCGCCATCAGCAGCACGTGGTCGCACAGCTCCGCCTCATCGAGATAGGCGGTACTCCAGAGCACCGTCATTCCCCCTTTTGCCAGCTCCCGCACCATCTGCCAGAGGGCGCGGCGGGAGATGGGATCGACCCCGACCCCCGGTTCGTCGAGCAGCAGCACATCCGGGGTGCCGAGCAGGGCGCAGGCCAGCCCGAGTTTCTGCTTCATCCCGCCAGAGAGCTTGCCTGCCGGCCTTGCGGTGAAGCGGGCAAGGTCGGTGAAGGCGAGCAGCCGCGCGAAGGTGGGTGTGCGTTCGGGCTCCAGTACGCCGCGCAAGTCAGCGTAGAGGGTGAGGTTCTCCAGCACGCTGAGATCCTCGTAGAGGCCGAACTGCTGGGGCATGTAGCCGAGGCGCTGACGCAACAGATCCCCCTCGCTCACCGGATCCAGCCCCAGCACCCGGATGGTGCCCGCTTCGGGGATCAGCAGACCGGCCAGCAGGCGCAGCAAAGTGCTCTTGCCCGCGCCGTCGGGGCCGACCAGCCCGGTAATGCCACCGGCCGGAATGGTGGCCGAGATGGCGTTGAGGGCGACCCGCTCGCCAAAACGTTTGGTGAGCCCCTCGAGGGAGATAGCGCTGTTCATGGCGCCAGCCTGACGGTGACCGGCATCCCCTGGCGCAGGGCCGGGTCGGGGTCCTGCACCACGATGCGCAGCCGGTAGACGAGGTGGGTGCGCAGGTCCGGCGTCTCCACCGATTTCGGAGTGAACTCGGCGGTGGGCGAGACAAAGCCCACCACCCCGTGATAGGGCTGATCCGGCCGCGAGTCGGTGGTGAGGATCACCCTGGCGCCGCTCGGGAAGTGGCCGAGCCAGGGCTCCTCCACATAGGCGCGCACCCAGACCGGTGCGGTCAGGGAGAGGTTGAAGGCGGTCGCTCCGCTCTGCACCATGCTGCCGTTCTCGATGGCGCGGCTGATGATGATGCCGTCGCTGGGGGCGGTCAGGCTGGCATCGGCCAGCGCCAGCTCGGCACTGGCGAGCGCCGCTTTGGCCCCTTCCAGCTGGGCATCGGACTGGGCGATTTCCTCCGGGCGGTAGCCGGTTTCGAGCTGGGCGAGCTGTTCGCGTGCCGAGCGCACCTGCGCCTGGGTCTGATCCCGCTGGGAGCGGGCGGTATCGAGCTGACCGCGGGAGATGGCGCCGGTGGCGGCCAATGCGCTCTGGCGGCGCCACTGCTGGTCGGCTTCCAGCGCAGCGGCCTCGGCGGCGGCCAGTGCAGCCCGGGCGCGGTCGGTCTCTTCGCTGCGATAGCCTTTGTGGATCAAGGCGTTGGCGGCAGTGAGCGCCGCCAGATTGGCCAAGGCGCTGTCGCGGCTGTGGGTGAGGGGCGCCGGATCCAGGCGTGCCAGCAGTTGACCTGCTTTTGCCCTATCCCCCTCGTCTACCAGCACCTGATCGACGCGGCCGCCGACCCGAAAGGCCAGATTGACGTCGCGAATATCGACGTTGCCGTAGAGGATGGATCCGTCGGCCGGGCGCCCCTGCCACCAGAGGTAGCCACCGATAACAGTTAGCAGCAGGGCCAGGATTGCAATGCGTTGTTTCATGCTGCTTCTCCTTGAGGATGGCTCTGCAGCCAGAGGTCACCACCGAGAACGGCCAGCAGCAGAGCTCGCATCGCGATGCGTTGTTTCATGCCGTTTCTCCTTCTTTCATGTCGGTGGGGCGCAGGCCGCGCAGGGCCCATACCAGCCGCTGTCTGGCGGCCTCGGGGCTGTCTATCTGGCTGAGAAAGGGGGCAGCCTGTTCGGGCAGCCAGCCGAGCTGACGACCGCTGCCGGCGATCACCAGCGGCAGGCCGACCGACCCCATGATGAAGATCATCAGCTGGAGCGGGTGACCCGCGACCAGCGACCCTTCCGCCTGTGCCATCCGTACCTGCTCGATCAGCAGCAGGGGATGACGGCGCGGCAGACTGAGCAGAAAGCGCTGGGCCGCCCCTTCACCCGCCAGGGCATCGCCAAACAGGTGGTTGATGAAGCCGCGCTGGCGCGCCACCAGCCCGATCAGCGCCTCCATGGTCGCCTCGAACATGGCGATGGCAGAGGAGTAGGAGCCTTTGGCTGCCACCGCCTTGAGCTCGTCATAGAGGGGGGCGTACCAGAGCTCGACCAACTCGTCGATAAAGGCGTCGCGGTTGCCGAAGTGGTAGACGAAGGAGCCGAGGTTCACCTCGGCCGCTGCCGCCAGCTCGCGCACCGGCAGGCCGCGCAGCCCCTTCTCGGTGGCGATGGCGAGGCCGGTATCGAGCAGTTTCTGACGGGTGGGGTGCATCTGGCTGGCGCTCCTGGTGTATGCATTTTGTACGCAATTATACGTCCGTATAAAAAATGCGGAAGCGGGTGGCAGGATCTTTTTGCCCGCAATGTGATCCGCCCCGCTCTGAGGGGCCGTGATCCCCGTCCGGCAGGGGGAAGGATCCACCGCTTGTGCCCAAGCCACAGGCATGTCGGTGTGACGGGGTGGTGACAGGCGCAAGAGGCTGGTGATGGAGCCGGGAGCTGCCTGACCCGGATCAGGGGGTGTCGGTGGCCTCGGTGTGATAGGGGGGCCGGGCACAGGTGTCCCGTATCAGGGCGCGCAGCCAGCGGTGGCCCGGATCGGCATCCTGACTGGGGTGCCAGAGCAGGGCGACCCGGATCCCTGGCAGAGCGAAGGGCAGGGGCAGGGTGACCAGATCGCCGAGCAGGCTGGCGCAGTGCAGGTGCGGCACCGTCGCCACCAGATTGCTCTCCCTGACCAGGGCCAGCGCCGTCGCAAACCCGGGAACCAGGGTGGTGATGGTGCGCCGCCTCCCCTGGCCTGCGAGGATCTCATCGATGGGGCTGTGAGGCTGGCCCCGGCGGGAGACCAGTACGTGGCGGGCGGCGGCATAGCGCGCCACGGTCAGGGTGCCGTCGCAGAGGGGGTGGTCCGGGTGCACCACGGCGACGAAGTGGTCCTGGAACAGGGCCTGGGTGCGCAGCTCGGGGGCCGTGGTGGTGCCGATCACCCCGGTCTCGAAGTCCAGCTCGCCACGGCGCAGGGGGCCGCTCTCCTTGTCGGGTTTGGCCAGAAAGTGCAGCCGCACCCCGGGGGCCTCGACGGCGAGGCGCGCCAGCAGGGCGGGGCCCACCGCCTCCACGAAGCCGTCACTGGATCGCAGGCGGAAGGTGCGCTCCAGGCTCGCCGGGTCTACTTCCTGCTGGGGGCGCAGCACGGCCCGGGTCTCCTGAACCAGGCGGGCAACCTCATCCCGCAGGATCTGCGCCCGGGGGGTGGGGATCAGGCCGCGTCCCGCCCGCACCAGCAGCGGATCCCCCGTGGTCTCCCGCAGCCTTGCCAGGGCCCGGCTCATGGCGGAAGCACTCAGGCCTAGCCGTCTGGCGGCGCCCGCCACACTGCCCTCTTCCAGCAGGGCATCCAGGGTGATCAGCAGGTTGAAATCCGGGGTCATGGTCGTCTCCTCGCAGGCGGCGCCTGACGGGCCGACCCCTTCATGATACGCGAGTTGCCGTCTCTTCATATGGCGTCTGATGCAACTATAAGCTGCAATCCGTGCGTCTTCCGCCTTGTCATCCCCCCCGCTAGCCTGAGTGCATCATCACTTGCCGGAGAGACTGCCATGTCCACACCACTTCTTGTTTCCCCTCCCGTGACGCGCCGTCTCGGTCTCGCGGGGCTCGGGCTCGCCACCCTGCTGCCCATGCTGGCGGGCAGCATGGCCAACCTGGTGCTGCCTGCCCTGGGGCAGGACTTCGGCGTGCCCTTCGCCAGCCTGCAATGGGTGCTGGTGGCCTACCTGCTTGGGATCACCAGTCTGACGGTGGTGGCGGGCCGGCTTGGCGATCGTCTGGGGCGGCGTCGCGTGCTGCTCTGGGGGACCGGGGTCTTTGCGTTGGCTTCCCTGCTGTGCGCCCTGGCCCCTTCCATTGGCTGGCTCATTGCCGCTCGCATCCTGCAAGGGGCCGGTGCGGCCTGCATGCTGGTGCTCTCCCTGGCCATGGCAGGAGAGCTGGTGCCGCCAGCCCGACGGGGCTGGAGCATGGGATTGCTCGGCACCCTGTCGGCCTGCGGCACGGCGCTCGGCCCCTCCTTCGGCGGCCTGTTGATCGGCAGATTTGGCTGGCAGGCTCCCTTCCTGCTGCTGCTCCCCCTGACGTTGCTGGCGCTGGGGTGTGCCTGGCGGGATCTGCCCCGGGATGAGGCGGGCTCTGCCGAGGGAGGTCTCCCGCTCACCAGTCTGTTGCTGCTGGTGACGGCGCTGCTCTGCTACGGGCTGGCACTGACCCGGGGCAGCCAACTCGGGGTCTGGCCGGGGATAGGGGCGCTCGTCGCCATGGTGCTCTTCGTGCGTGCCGACTCGGGCGCCCGTCGCCCCCTGCTGCCTCTGGCGCTGTTGGGGGCGTCCAGGCGAAGAGGCGGGATCATCGCCAGTGCGCTGGTGGCCAGCGTCATGGTGGCGACGCTGCTGATCGGTCCTTTCTACCTGCACGGTGCCTTTGCCCTCGACATGGGGACGGTGGGGCTGATGATCTCCATGGGCCCCCTGCTGGCGGCGCTGTCTGGCATGCCCGCTGGCTGGCTGGTGGACAGGGTGGGGGCGACCCCTGTGGTGCGCCTCGGCCTGGGACTCATGGTGGTGGCCGCCGTCTTGCTGGCCCTCCTGGACAGGGCGCTCGGGCCCCTCGGCTACCTGCTGCCCATCCTGCTGCTCACCGCCGGCTATGCCCTGTTCCAGACCGCCAACAACAGCGCCGTGGTAGGGGAGGCGGAGGGGGCGAGCCGTGGCGCCGTGGCCGGGCTGCTGACCCTGTCGCGCAACCTGGGCCAGCTGACGGGGGCGGCGGGGCTGGGGGGCCTGTTCGCCGCCCTGGCGGGGCGGCCCGATCTCGCCCTCGCGACGGCGGACGAGCTGGCGTTTGCCACCCGGGTCACCTTCGCCCTGACTGCCTTGCTGCTGATGAGTGCGCTCTGGCTGGCGGGAAGGGAGGAGCGTGCCGTGCAGGGTGATGTGGCCCGGGACGGCTGCGAGTCGGGAGAACGCTGAAAACGAAGACGCCTCCACAGGGGAGGCGTCTTGCTATGGGATTGAGCAGGATAGTAAACCGCTCAGCTCCTCGTTATCGATCAACCTGTTACAGAATGAAGCGGCTCAGATCCTCGTCTTCAATCAGCTTGCCGAGGTGGGCGTTGACGTAGTCGGTGTTGATGACGAAGGTCTCGCCTGACTTCTCGGAGGCGTCGTAGGAGATGTCTTCCATCAGCCGCTCCATCACGGTGTGCAGACGACGGGCGCCGATGTTCTCGGTGCGCTCGTTGACCTGCCAGGCCGCTTCGGCCAGACGGCGGATGCCATCCTGGGTGAACTCGATGTTGACCCCTTCGGTGGCCATCAGCGCCTTGTACTGATCGGTCAGGGAGGCGTTCGGCTCGGTCAGGATGCGCTCGAAGTCTTCGGTGGTCAGGGCGGTCAGCTCGACCCGGATCGGCAGACGGCCCTGCAGCTCGGGGATGAGGTCGGACGGCTTGGCGATCTGGAAGGCACCGGAGGCGACAAACAGGATGTGATCGGTCTTGACCATGCCGTGCTTGGTGTTGACGGTGCAGCCCTCGACCAGCGGCAGCAGGTCGCGCTGAACCCCTTCACGGGAAACGTCCGGGCCGGAGCTCTCGCCGCGCTTGCAGATCTTGTCGATCTCGTCGAGGAAGACGATGCCGTTGTTCTCGACGGAGGCGATGGCCTTCTGCTTCAGCTCTTCCGGATTGACCAGGCGGGCCGCTTCCTCTTCGATCAGCGCCTTCATGGCCTCCTTGACCTTGATCTTGCGCTTCTTCTTCTGGTTCTGGCCCAGGTTCTGGAACAGCCCCTGCAACTGGTTGGCCATCTCTTCCATGCCCGGCGGGGTCATGATTTCGACACCCATGGGGGAGGCGGCCAGATCCAGCTCGATCTCTTTGTCATCCAGCTGACCTTCCCGCAGTTTCTTGCGGAAAATCTGGCGGGTGTTGGAGTTGTCGGCTTTCTCTTCCTCACCCCAGCTGTTGCGCGGGTTGGGCAGCAGGGCGTCGAGGATGCGCTCTTCGGCGGCTTCCTCGGCGCGGTATTTCATCTTCTCCATCTCGGTCTCGCGCACCAGCTTGATGGCGACATCGGTCAGATCGCGGATGATGCTGTCCACTTCCTTGCCCACATAGCCCACTTCGGTGAACTTGGTCGCTTCCACCTTGATGAAGGGGGCGTTGGCCAGCTTGGCCAGGCGACGGGCGATCTCGGTCTTGCCGACGCCGGTCGGGCCGATCATCAGAATGTTCTTCGGGGTTACCTCGTGGCGCATCTCCTCGGAGAGCTGCATCCGGCGCCAGCGGTTGCGCAGGGCGACGGCGACCGCGCGCTTGGCGTCGGCCTGACCAATGATGTGTCTGTCCAGCTCGTGGACGATTTCTCTCGGGGTCATCTCGGACATGATGGCGTTCCTGTATCCGGGGCGGGCAGGGCCCACCCCTTGGAAAATGGGGCGTCTGGCAAGGCGGCCTTATTTGGCGGCCCTATTTCGCCGACTTATTTAGCTGAATAATCCAGCACTTCGATGGTGTGGTTGCCGTTGGTGAAGACGCAGATGTCGCCCGCAATCTTGAGGGACTTCTCGACGATGCTCTTGGCATCGAGCTCGGTGTTCTCCAGCAAGGCGATGGCGGCGGACTGGGCAAAGTTGCCGCCGCTGCCGATGGCGATGAGATCGTGTTCCGGCTGCACCACGTCACCGTTGCCGGTGATGATGAAGGATTTGTGCTCGTCGGCGACGGCCAGCAGGGCCTCGAGGCGACGCAGGGCGCGATCGGTGCGCCAGTCCTTGGCCAGCGCCACGGCGGCGCGCTCCAGGTTGCCCTGATGGGCCTGCAGTTTGGCTTCGAAGCGCTCGAGCAGGGTGAAGGCGTCGGCGGTGCCGCCGGCGAAACCAGCCAGTACCTTGCCGTTGTAGAGGCGATGAACCTTGCGGGCGTTGCCCTTCATGACGGTGTTGCCAAGGGAAACCTGGCCATCGCCACCGATGACGACCTGACCGTTGCGGCGAACTGAAACTATGGTAGTCACTTTACTTACCTCGCTTGAGCCGAATGACGGCCTGACTGTGCATGGCAAGAAAGATGGGGATGGCAAACCGGCTTTTCAAGCCTGTGGTGTGGCGAGACCAACGGGGTGGGAGAGGCGCGGTGGCAACTGGCACCAAAAGAAACAGGGCCGGGTGTTGCCACCCGGCCCTGTGGGTATGGACGCGGCGATCAGCCCTTCTTGGGGATGCAGCCGCTGATGCCGGAGCCCTGCAGCTTGCGGTTGGCCGCATCGGCCGCCGCCTTGCCGCTGAAGGGACCGACCATCACCTTGTAGACGGCGCCACCGGCCCCGTTGACCACCTGCAGGCTGGAAGAGAGCCCGGCGGTGAAGGCGATGCGCGCCTTGAGCGATTCGGCGGAATCCTGCGAGCGCAGGGCGGCGCACTGCATCATGTAGCGTTCGTTGTCGGCCGTTGCTGGCGGGGTTGCTGCCTTGGCCTTGGCGGCCTCGGCCCGTTCCCGCTCCAGTTCGGCACGCAGCTCCCGCTCCATCCGATCCCGTTCGGCCTTGCGGTCGATCACCTGCTCCTGGGCACTGGCCACCGGTGCGCCGGTGGCCGGCTTGGCCGGTTGTACCGGTTGCGGCTTGTAAGGCTGCACCTGACCGATGGGGGTACCCGGCTGGGGAATGTCGGTCGGCACCGGTTGCGGCAGCTTCTCCGGCTGCAGGGTCATGGTTTCCGCCGGCGGTGGTGGCAGCACGCCCGGCTGGGGCGGCGGCTCGGTGATATCGACCTGCTTGTTCTCCAGCCGTTCGATATAGCTCCACTTCTCCTGCGGCAGACCGTTGTTCTGTGCCTTGGGCTTGTTGGCTTTCACCTGCTCTTCGATGGTCGGGGCATCATG
Source organism: Aeromonas sp. QDB34 (assembly GCF_027705405.1). Lineage (NCBI taxonomy): Bacteria > Pseudomonadati > Pseudomonadota > Gammaproteobacteria > Aeromonadales > Aeromonadaceae > Aeromonas > Aeromonas sp. QDB34. The sequence continues at coordinate 103,253 of NZ_JAPDBT010000008.1, forward strand.
ACCCTTGCCACTGATGGTGTAGAGGAAGCCGCCGAACCCTGCCAGCAGCGCCCCGGCCAGCAGGGCCGGGATAACAGGAAAGCGGCGAGGTGCCGCTTTCTTGGTGTTGCGACCACCCGCCCGACGTCGCGGGCGGCTGCCGACATAATCCCGGGTCGCCATCTATTACATGCGCTCCAGGGTGTGGATGCCCAGTACGCCCAGACCCAGCTTGAGGACCTTGGCGGTGGCGGCACACAGCAGCAGGCGGCTCTGACGGGTCGCTTCGTCGACGCCATCCTTGTTGATCGGGCAGGCTTCGTAGAAGGTCATGAAGTTGCCGGACAGCTCGTACAGATAGGTACAGAGCAGGTGCGGCATGCCCTTGTCCGCCACGCCGTTGACCGCGTCGGAGAACTGGATCAGCTTCTGGGCCAGCACCTCTTCCGCTTCCTCGTTCAGGATCACATGACCGCTCAGGGTGTCGGCATCGACGCCGGCCTTGCGGAAGATGGACTGGATACGGGTGTAGGCGTACTGCAGGTACGGCGCCGTGTTGCCTTCAAAGGAGAGCATCAGATCCCAGTCGAAGATGTAGTCGGTGGTGCGGTTCTTGGAGAGATCCGCATACTTGACCGCGCCCATGGCGATGGCGTGCACCACCTGGGCCTTCTCTTCGGCGGAGAGGTCGCTGTTGCGGCTCTCCAGCAGGGCGCTGGCGCGCTCTTCGGCTTCGTTCAGCAGTTCGACCAGCTTGACGGTGCCGCCGGAACGGGTCTTGTAGGGACGGCCGTCCTTGCCCAGCATCATGCCGAAGGCGTGGTGCTCGAGCGGTACGGATTCCGGCACATAGCCCGCCTTGCGGGTGATGGTCCAGGCCTGCATCAGGTGCTGGTGCTGACGGGAGTCGATGAAGTACATCACCCGGTCGGCGCCCAGGGTTTCGTAACGGTATTTGGCACAGGCGATGTCGGTGGTGGTGTAGAGGAAGCCGCCATCGCTCTTCTGGATGATGACGCCCATGGGCTCGCCATCCTTGTTCTTGTACTCGTCCAGGAAGACGACGGTGGCGCCTTCGCTTTCGACCGCCAGGCCGCGCGCTTTCAGATCGGCGACGATCTCCGGCAGCATGTCGTTGTACATGGACTCGCCCATGATGTCCTTGTTGGTCAGGGAGACATTCAGGCGGTCGTAGTTGCGCTGGTTCTGCTCCATGGTCATGTCGACCAGCTTCTTCCACATGGTGCGGCAGTACTCATCGCCGCCCTGCAGCTTGACCACGTAGTTGCGTGCGCGCTCGGCGAAGGCTTCGTCTTCGTCGTAGTGGCGCTTGGCCTGGGTGTAGAAGGCTTCCAGATCGCGCAGTTCCATGTCGGAGGCGTGCTCGTTGGCCATCTTCTCCAGATAGGCGATCAGCATGCCGAACTGGGTACCCCAGTCGCCGATGTGGTTGGCACGCACCACCTTGTGGCCGAGGAACTCCAGTGCACGGGCGGCTACGTCACCGAGAACGGTGGAGCGGATGTGGTGCACCGCCATCTCCTTGGCCACGTTGGGGGCGGAGTAGTCCACCACCACGGTCTGCGGCGCCGGCAGCTTCACGTTGGCGTTGGCAGAGGCGACCATGGCCTCCACCTGACCGGCCAGCCAGCTCGGGTCGAAGAAGAAGTTGATGAAGCCGGGGCCGGCGATCTCGACCTTGGCGATCAGATCGGAGGCGGGCAGGTGCTCGATGATGGCAGCGGCCAGCTCACGGGGATTCTTGCGGGCCGGTTTGGCCAGCAGCATGGCCAGGTTGGTGGCCAGGTCGCCGTGAGCCTTCTCCTTGCATCGGTCTACTTGCACGCGGGCTTCCAGGTCCGCCGGCAGGACGCCCGCTGACTTCAGATTGGCTACCGTTTGTTCAAGTAGATGATGAATATGCTCTTTCATAACTGACCACCAAGGTTGCGCGTCGAAAAATGACTGATATATAAGGGCGTGAATTTTACCCGCATCGGCCCGAGAAAACTATAGGGACGGCCCGCCGGAGTTGGACGGGCGGATATTTCACTGCATTTGGCACCGTAATCCAGAATATTGGACGGAAATTGTGGTGCTTATCCATTTCTACTGCATATCGAAGCGGCTTGTCCAGGCTATTTTCCCCTGATTGTTAAGGGGTTTTTTATTCCAACTCGTTCTGAATGATCTGCCCCGTCGGCACGGTCGTATCAACAGGGACCTTTTACCGAGGAATCTGTCGATGAAACTGGCGCTGTTTCCCCTCTCGGCCCATCTGCTGCCCGGTGGCATCATGCCGCTGCGCATCTTCGAGCCCAGATACCAGCGCATGATCGCCCAGGCGGGAGATCAGGGCTTCGCCCTCTGCATGCTGGATCCCCGCCAGCCCGATGCGCTGCGCAACATGTACCCCATCGCCACCCGGGTGAGGATCGTCGACTTCGATCAACTGCCGGACGGCCTGCTCGGCATCACTGTGCTTGGCATGGAGCGGGTCAGGATCACCGATCTGTGGCAGGAGGCTGACGGCTTGCGGCTTGGGGAGGTGGAGCAATTGCCCCCCTGGCGCACCGGCCGGCTCAATGCCGACCAGCACTCGCTGGCCAGGGCGCTGCAGGAGGTGTTCGAGGACTATCCGGAATACGCGGCCCTCTATCGCAACCCCGACTGGGGTGATGCCAGCTGGGTGGCCCAGCGCTGGCTGGAGGTGCTGCCCATCCCGGTGGAGCAGAAGCAGTGGCTGGTGGCGGCGGAAGACAACCAGCCGGCGCTCTCCCTGCTGAGCGGGTTGCTGGTCGCCAGCCACTGAGCCCTCTTTGATACGGCGCCAGTGATCCTTTTGCTGCGGCGCACGTATTGGCACTCATCACCCTCTTCAAGGTACGGCGCCATGGCATATACTGGCCAATCACAATCGACTCCGCACAGGATATCGCCCCCCATGGATGACCCCGCCGGCGATCTGAAATCCCTGTTGGTGCGGGTGGCCGAGCATGGCGACAAGGCCGCCTTCGCCACCCTGTTCCAGCACTTTGCCCCGCGCATCCGCAGCTACGGGCTGCGCCACCTCGGCAGCGAGGCCAACGCCATGGAGCTGGTGCAGGAGACCATGCTGCTGGTGTGGCAGAAGGCCCGGCTCTATCACCCCGACAAGGGGGCTGCCACCACCTGGATCTACACCGTGATGCGCAATCAGGGCTTCGACATGCTGCGCCGACGCCGCGCCAGCAAGGAAGAACTCTGTGCCGAAGAGCTGTGGCCCATGCTGGAGTTCAGGGCGGAAGAGGAGCACCTGAGCGGCGGCGAAGACGCCGTGCTGACCCGCCAGATGGCCCATTACGTCGGCACCTTGCCGGAACCGCAGCAGCAGGTGGTGCGCGGCATCTACCTGCAGGAGCTCTCCCAGCAGGAGCTGGCAGACCGGCTCGGCGTGCCGCTCGGCACCATCAAATCCCGCCTCAGACTGGCATTACAAAAATTGAAGGAACAAGTGGAGCAAGGCCATGATTAAAGCCCATCCCGTTCAGGCCATGTTGCGCGCCTTTGCCGCCGACGAACTGCCCCTGCCGCTGGCCGTCGGCGTTTCCGCTCACTGCGAGCTCTGCCCCGATTGTGCGGCCCGGCTGCGGGCCTGCGAAGAGGAGCTGGCCCGGCAATACCTGGCGCCCACCGAAGAGTGCGAGCCCTTGCCGGCGGCGTTCGATGCCATGCTGGCCGGCATCCTGCAGCAGCCGGTGGCCAGTGCGGCCGCGTTGAGTCAGTCGACGGCGGTCCAGCCCGAGCTGCAGGTGGCGGGCCAGTCGTACCGGTTGCCGCGGGTGCTGGCCCGTCACCACGCCCCCAGCTGGCGTCACATCGGCGCCATCCGGCAGGTGAGCCTGCCGCTCGACGAGCAGGGGGCCCGCGCCAGCCTGCTGCACATAGAGGCGGGTGGCCGCATCCCGGAGCACACCCACAAGGGCTACGAGCTGACCCTGCTGCTGGCAGGCACCATCGAAGATGGCGACACCCGCTATCAGGCCGGGGACTTCATCTGGCGCGATGCCAGCCATGCCCACAGTCCGCACACCCCGGACGGCTGCCTCTGCTACACGGTGCAGGATGCGCCGGTCCAGTTCACCAAGGGGTTGTCGCGGCTGCTGAACGGCATCAGCCATCGCCTCTACTGAGTCATGGCGGCAATAAAAAAGGGACCCTCTAGGTCCCTTTTTGCATGGTGTCGCGGCCGGATCAGGCGACGAACACCAGATAGACGGCGAAGGCCACCACGAAGCGGTAGATGGCGAACGGGATGAAGTCGAGGCGACGGATCAGCGCCAGGAAGGTCTTGATGGCGATCATGGCCACCACGAAGGCGGTGATGAAGCCCACCGCGAACATGGGGAAGTCGGCCATGGAGAGCAGATCCCGGCTCTTGTAGAGATCCAGTCCGCTGGCCGCCACCATCATGGGTACCGCCAGGATGAAGGAGAACTCGGCCGCAGCCTGACGGCTGATCCCCATCAGCATGCCGCCGCTGATGGTGGCACCGGAGCGGGAGAAACCAGGCCAGAGCGCCAGGCACTGGAACAGACCGATGCCGAGCGCCTGCTTGTAGCTGATGTCGTCCAGGGTTTCGGAGCGCACTGCCGGGCGGAACTTCTCGGCGATGATCAGCAGGATGCCGCCGGCCACCAGGGCGTACATCACGGTTTGCGGGCCGAACAGATGAGCCTTGATCCAGCTGTGGATGGCGAGGCCGATGATCACGGCGGGCAGCATGCCGAGGATGATGTGCACCAGCGAGAGGGTGGCGTGTCCCTGCGCCGGTTTTTGGCCGAAGTGGATGCCGATCAGGCCAAACAGGCGGCGCCAGAACACGGCGACCACCGCCAGGATGGAGCCCATCTGGATCACCACTTCGAAGGTGGCAGCCTTGGGGCCGTCGAAGCCAAGCAGGTGGCCGACGATGATCATGTGGCCGGTGGAGGAGACGGGGAGGAACTCGGTCAGGCCCTCCACTATGCCCAGCACGAAGGCGACAAACAGGGCGTAAGACTCTGTCATGTTTCAGATCTCTTGATTATTGGTCCGGATGAAGTCGGCCCCGAGCCGAGCCAGGGGCGACCAATGATGGAGGAAAATCGGGCGGGCAACCAGTGAATATTGTGTCGGTGCCAGGCCGCGCCGGCGGGATCGACGGCGGGGTCATGGGTTTTCGTTCGGGTCATATTTGTTCGCTGTCGGCATCGGCCCCGATCAGGCGGTGCCCTGGCTGGCCAGGATCCCCTCGATTTGCTGCAGCAGCGCCGCATCCAGCGGGGGTTGGGCCTGGGCTTCCACCGCGCTGACAATCTGTTGCGGGCTGCTGGCACCGATCAGGGCGCAGCTCACCACAGCGTCGCGCAGCACCCACTGCAGCGCCAGTTGCGACAGCGGTTGGCCCCGCTGCTGCGCCAGCGCATGCAGGGCTCGGATGGTGGCCAGCTTGCCGGCGGTGATCTGCTCGGGCTTGAGGAAGGGGCTGGCACTGGCGGCGCGCGAATCCGCTGGAATGCCGGCCAGGTAGCGATCGCTCAGCAGCCCGCCGGCCAGCGGGGAGAAGGCGACCACCCCCATGCCGTGCTCGCGGCAGACCGGCAGGGTGTCGGCTTCAATATCGCGCTGGAACAGGGAGTATTTGAGCTGATTGACCAGACAGGGGGTGCCCAGCTCCGCCAGCCGGGCGGCGGCCTGCGCGGCGAGCGGGGCCGGGTAGTTGGAGAGGCCGACGTAGAGCGCCTTGCCCTGACGTACCATCAGGGCCAGCGCCTGACAGGTCTCCTCCAGCGGGGTGCGCGGATCCGGCCTGTGGTGATAGAAGATGTCCACGTAGTCGAGACCGAGCCGGCGCAGGCTCTGGTGCAGGCTGGCAAACAGGTATTTGGCGCTGCCGCCGTCGCCGTAGGGGCCATCCCACATGATGTATCCCGCCTTGCTGGCGATGATGAGCTCGTCTCGATAGGGAGCCAGGCTCCCCTTGAGCAGCTTGCCGAAGGTGATCTCGGCCGACCCCGGCGGCGGCCCGTAGTTGTTGGCCAGATCGAAGTGGGTGATGCCCAGATCGAACGCCTGGTGCACCATGGCTTTTGCGGTGGCGGGATCGCACTCGGCGCCGAAGTTGTGCCAGAGGCCGAGACCGATGCCGGGCAGACGCAGGCCGTGGCGACCGGCGGGTCGATAGGGCTGGCGCTGGTAGCGGTCGGGGGCGGCGAGGTAGTGATCATCCATAACGACTCCTTGCGTGAACTTGTGTGCGAGCGGATGTGACGGGGTGACCCCGCGCCCTCTTCATCCGCCATGTCGGCGTGGAGCAGAGCGCGCGGGGCCAGCGTGTAGCCAGAGTGCCGCGAAACGGTGACGCCGCCCCGGCCGCGCCTGTGGTGGTCAGCGCAGGTCTGCCGGAGAGGGCCGGGGTCAGCTGGCGGCGATAAAGCGATAACGGGTCTGGTGACGATAAGTCTGCCCCGGCAACAGCCAGGGATCCCCCAGCTCGGGCCGGTTGGGGCTGTCCGGCAGTTGCTGGGCCTCCAGACAGAAGCCGGCGTGATCCTGATGGAGTTGGCCATCGCGTGCCGGCGTATTGGCCAGCCAGTTGCCGGTGTAGAACTGCAGCGAGGGCTGGTTGGTGTAGACCTCCATGGCCAGCTGGCGATCCCCCGAGACTACCCGCGCCGCGCACTCGGCGGTCGGCCCGTTGAGCACAAAGGCGTGGTCATACCCCTTGGCCTGTTGCAGCTGAGGGTGGCTCAGCCAATCTTGTCCGATAAGGCGCTCACGGCGCAGATCGAACGGCCCCTCCACCGGTGCGATCGTGAGTGGCAGCCCGCTCGGGTCGGTCGGCAGGAAACGGTCGGCATTGAGGCGGATGAGGTGATTGCGCACATCGCCGTCGGCGGCTTGTCCATCGAGATTGAAGTAGGTGTGGCTGGTGAGGCTGACCGGGGTGGCGGCATCCGTGCTGGCGACGAAATCCACCACCAGATCGCACTGTTCCAGCCGGTACTCCAGCGTGACCCGCAGGTTGCCGGGAAAGCCCTGATCCCCCGCCCGGGAGAGCAGGGTCAGTCTGACCCGGTCCGCCTCCCGCTCCTTGATCTGCCAGTGCTGGCGATGAAACCCCGCCCGTCCGCCGTGCAGGCAGTGGGGCGGCTGGTTGGCATCCAGCGGCCAGCGCTGGCCGTCGCGCAGCAGCTCGGCGTTGCCGATGCGGTTGGCAAAGCGCCCCGCCACCGCCCCCAGCCACACCTGCTGGGCGGGGTAGGCCTCATCGGCGCAGCCCAGCAGCACTTCGCGGCGCCCGCCCGCCACCGGCAGGGTGAGGGAGGTGAGGGTGGCGCCGAAATCGAGGCCGCGCAGGCGCAGCCCCTCCTCGTTTTCCAGCTCGAACGGGATCATGGCATCGCTCATAGTCTGCCTGCACCTGTGTTGCCGATCCGGCCGACGTCGCCGTCGGCCTGCATCATCAATGGGCTCATAGTTTTCCCGCCCCTGCGCTGGCGCGGCAGACGTAGCTGTCGGCCTTGAGGCCGAAGCGGGCCGGGTACTCGGCATCGACCGCGGCGATCACCTCGGCCACCTTGTCGGGGTGCAGCAGGGCGACCACGCAGCCACCGAAGCCGCCGCCGGTCATCCGCACACCGCCTTCGGTGCCGATCCTGGCCTTGATGATCTCCACCAGACCGTCGATGGCGGGCACGGTAATTTCGAAGTCATCGCGCATGGCGGCGTGGGAGTCGGCCATCAGCTCGCCGAGGCGCACCAGATCCCCTTGCGCCAGCGCATCGGCGGCGGCCAGGGTGCGGCTGTTGTCACCCACCACGTGACGGGCACGACGATAACAGACCTCATCCAGCCCGGCCTTGCCCGCTTCCAGCGCCGCCAGATCCAGATCGCGCAGCGCCTTGACCCCGTAGTGACGGGCGGCGGCTTCGCACTGCTGGCGGCGGGTGTTGTATTCGCTGTCCACCAGGCCGCGGCGCACGTTGGAGTTGACGATCAGCACCGCCAGATCGGTGGGCATGGGGATGAGTCGGGTTTCCAGCGAGCGGCAGTCGAGCAGCAGGGCGTGATCCTGTTTGCCGCTGGCGGAGATCATCTGGTCCATGATGCCGCAGTTGCAGCCGACGAACTGGTTCTCCGCCTGCTGGCCGTTGAGGGCAATCTCGGCTTGCGTGATGGCGAGCCCCAGCGCCTCCTTGAAGGCCTGGCCGATGGCCACTTCCAGCGAGGCGGAAGAGGAGAGGCCGGCCCCCTGCGGCACGTTGCCGGAGACCACCAGATTGAGGCCGCGCAGCGGATAGCCCCGCTCCTGCAGGTACTTCACCACCCCGCGGATGTAGTCGCTCCAGCGCTGGTCGGCATGGTGGCCGATGGGCTGGTCGAGATCGAACAGGTCGCGCTGGTTGCCGTAGTCGGCGGCGATCACGTGCACCAGGCTGTCATCGCGCAGGCCGATGGCGACGCAGGTCTCGTAGTCGATGGCGCAGGGCAGCACGAAGCCGTCGTTGTAGTCGGTGTGCTCGCCGATGAGGTTGACGCGGCCGGGGGCCCGCACCAGCAGGTCGGGTTGTTGCTCAAACTGCTCGGCAAACACGGCGCTGACGCGCTGGCTCGGGGTCATAGGGCCTCCTCGTTGGCCTGATTGGTCTGGTTGTAATGAATGGGGGAAAGCGCCCGCAGCCGTTCCGCGGCTTGCTCCGGGGTCGGAACACATTGACTGGGTTTCATCGCTTCTCCCCGTCAGCCTGGTTGTAATGAATGGGGGACAGTGCGCGCAGCCGTTCCGCGGCTTGTTCCGGGGTAAGGTCACGCTGGGTCTCGGCCAGCATCTCGAAGCCCACCATGAATTTGCGCACCGTGGCGGAGCGCAGCAGCGGCGGATAGAAGTGGGCATGCAGTTGCCACGCCTCTGGGCAGTCGGAGCGGGGCGGGGCAAAGTGCCAGCCCATGGAGTAGGGGAAGCTGCACTCGAACAGGTTGTCGTAGCGACTGGTGAGCTCCTTGAGCGCGATGGCCAGATCCTGCTGCAGCTCGGGGGTGAGGTCGAGCAGAGAGGGAATGTGGCGCTTGGGCAGCAGCAGGGTCTCGAATGGCCAGGCCGCCCAGAAGGGGACTACCGCCAGCCAGTGGGCGGTCTCCACCACGATGCGGGAGCGATCCTGCAGCTCCCGCTCCACGTAGTCGACCAGCAGCGGGCGGCCGTGCTCCGCCAGCCAGTCGCGCTGGTGCTGCTCTTCGCGGGCAATTTCATTGGGCAGGAAGTCGCTGCCCCACAGCTGACCGTGGGGATGAGGGTTGGAGCAACCCATGACGGCGCCCTTGTTTTCAAACACCTGTACCCACTCCCACTGGGCCGACAGCTCGGCCACCTGCTCCATCCAGGTGGTGATCACCTGCTCGATGGCAGGCAGGGGCAGTTCGGGCAGGGTCTTGCCGTGATCCGGCGAGAAGCAGATGACCCGGCTGGTGCCACGGGCGGCTTCCAGCTTGAGCAGGGGATCCTGCTGGCCACTGGCGGCCGGGGTGTCCTGCATCAGGGCGGCAAAGTCGTTGGTAAAGACGAAGGTATCCCGATAGTCGGGGTTCTGGTCGCCGGTGACGCGCTTGTTGCCGGCACAGAGGAAGCAGTCGGGGTCATGGGCCTGGCTCGGCGCCTGGCTCACCTTCTCGACCTGGCCCTGCCAGGGGCGCTTGGCTCTGTGAGGGGAGACCAGCACGTATTGACCGGTCAGCGGGTTGAAACGACGGTGGGGGTGATCAACCGGGTTGAACATCATCACTCCTCAAGCTCAATAAAAGGAATTGCGGGCAGTGATGAGGGCGGGCGCGCCGCTCATCTGTGGCCCCTCTCCCGCGACGGGAGAAGGGAGCAAAACGGACATCACGCCTCGTACCCCTGGGGGTTGGCGGATTGCCAGCGCCAGCTGTCGGCACACATGGCGGCCAGATCCCGCCGGGCACGCCAGCCCAGCTCGCGCTCGGCCTTGGCGGGATCGGCCCAGCATTCGGCGATGTCGCCGGGGCGTCTTGGTTCGATGCGATAGGGCAAGGGGCGGCCGCTGGCCGTCTCGAACGCCGTGACCATCTGCAGCACGCTCTGGCCCTGGCCCGTGCCCAGGTTGTAGACGTGTACGCCACCCTTGCTGGCGCAGTGCTGCAGCGCCTTGACGTGCCCTTCGGCGAGATCCATGACGTGGATGTAGTCGCGCACACCGGTGCCGTCGACGGTGGGGTAATCGTTACCAAAGATGGAAAGGCAGTCGCGCCGGCCGATGGCGACCTGGGTCAAAAACGGCATGAGGTTGTTGGGGATCCCCTGGGGATCTTCCCCCATGGTGCCCGACTCGTGGGCGCCAACCGGGTTGAAGTAGCGCAGCAGGGTCATGCTCCAGTGCGGCTCGGCCCGTTGCAGATCCTCGAGGATCTCTTCGATGATCAGCTTGGATCGGCCGTAGGGGTTGGTGGCGCTGCGCGGGAAATCCTCCCGGATGGGGGTGCTGGCCGGGTCACCGTAGACGGTGGCCGACGAGCTGAACACCAGATTATGGACGCCGGCCCGCTGCATCGCCTGCAGCAATACCAGGGTGCCGCTCAGGTTGTTCTCGTAGTATGCGAGGGGGAGGCGGGTGGACTCCCCGACCGCCTTGAGGGCGGCAAAGTGGATCACGGCGTCGATCCGTTGCTCGCTGAAGATGCAATCCAGCAGAGCCGGGTCACGGATGTCCCCCTGATAGAAGCGGGGCTCGCGCCCGCTGATGGCGGCGATGCGAGCCAGTACGCCCGCCTTGCTGTTGCAGAGGTTGTCCACCACCACGGGCTCCATGCCAGCCGCTTGCAGTGCCAGGCAGGTGTGGCTGCCGATGTAGCCGCAGCCGCCGGTGACCAGTACTTTCATCCTCATCTCCACGCTGAAAAAAGCCTGTGAAGGAGTCTAGCCGAGGGGCCGGCGGGCAAACTGTGAACTGGCTAACAAATATGTGTAAACGATTACACTCGTTTTGGTGGTCGTTATTTCATCAATATGGTTTTCCCCCCTGTTATCAGTGACATTGCTCGGTATAATGGCGCCATCCCGAGCCGTGAAATAAGTGAAAACAGCATGAGTACCATCAAGGATGTCGCCCGTTTGGCCAACGTATCGGTGGCAACGGTTTCACGGGTGATGAACAACTCACCCAAGGCCAGTGCCGCCTCCCGCGAGGTGGTACAGAAGGCCATGGCCGAACTGGGCTACACCCCCAATGCCAACGCGCGAGCACTGGTCAGCCAGACCTGTGACACCATGGGGGTGCTGGTGGGTGACGTGGCGGATCCCTTCTTCGGTGCCCTGGTCAAGGGGGTGGCCGCGGTGGCGGTGGAACAGGGCCTGCACCTGTTGATGGGTAATGGTTTTCACAAGGCACGGCAGGAGCGCGAATCCATCGAACTGCTGATCGGCAAGCGCTGCGAGGCGCTGGTGGTGCACAGCAAGGCGCTGAGCGACGAGGAGTTGATCGACTACGCGCTGCGGGTGCCCGGCATGGTGCTGATCAACCGCGACATCCCGGTACTCAAGGGGCGCTGCATCGCCCTCAACAACCGCCAGGGGGCCGCCACGGCGACCCGCCATCTGCTGGAGCTGGGCCACCGCCACATCGCCTTCCTCAGTTCGGATCACGCCATCGAGGATGCCATCCTGCGGCTGCAGGGCTATCAGGATGCGCTGGCCGAGGCGGGGCTGCGCGCCGATCCCGAGCTGGTGGAGAGCGGCATGCCCAACGAGGAGGGCGGCGAGCGCGCCATGCTCAACCTGCTGGCCAAGGGGCTGCCCATCACGGCCGTGGTGGCCTACAACGATGCCATGGCGGCGGGGGCCATCTCGGTGCTGGCGGACAACGGCCTCAAGGTGCCGGAGGAGGTGTCGGTGGTGGGCTTCGATGACATCATCTATGCCAGATACCTGCGCCCCAAGCTCTCCACCATGCGCTATCCGGTTGAACTGATGGCAGCCCAGGCGGCCAAGCTGGCCCTGCAGCTGGCGGCGGGCGAAAGCGAGGCGGTGCAGAGCCGCATTTACACCCCGACCCTAATCAACCGCCATTCGGTGGCTCCCGTTCGAAGCTGATCCCTTTCATTTACCTCCGTTTATCGCTCCGGATCGCCGTTTTTGCGGCGCCTGATCCGGAGCCTTCGCCTTTTACCTACATTTAGCGCATTTTTACCCTGTTTTACTTAACAAATTCAGTGTAATCGTTTACATCTGTGTGAGCGAGATCGCCGATCACCGGGCAAAACTCCCCTACACTGCATACGTTTTCGGCGTTCATGCAGGGAGAGAGAAGAATGCTCAGGGAGATAGTGGCCCGTCAGGACTGGCAGACCCAGGCGATTACCGCAGTGAATCGGTTGTCTGCCCATACCCCCTTGTTCAGCTGGCGCAGCGAAGCCGCGGCGCGGGATGATCTCGCCTCGCCATCGCGCACCCTGCTGGATGGGGAGTGGCGTTTCTCCTTCTTCGCGGCGCCCGAGCTGGTGCCGGAGCACTGGCTGGTCGAGGATCTGCTGGATGCCTGTGCCATCAAGGTGCCGGGCAACTGGCAGCTGGATGCGGCCTACCCAGGGTTGCGGCCTGCGACGGATGTGCCCATCTACACCAACATCAAATATCCCTTCCCGTGCGATCCACCGCGGGTGCCGGCCGAGAATCCCACCGGCTGCTACTCCCGCGAGTTCAGCGTGCCGGCTGACTGGCTCGCCAGCGGTCAGACCCGGATCATCTTCGATGGGGTGGACAGCGCTTTTCACCTCTTCTGCAACGGCCGCTGGGTCGGTTACTCCCAGGACAGCCGGCTGCCTGCCGAATTTGACCTGACCTCTTTCCTCTGCAGCGGTGACAACCGGCTGGCAGTGCTGGTGCTGCGCTGGTCCGACGGCTCCTATCTGGAAGATCAGGACATGTGGCGCATGAGCGGCATCTTCCGCTCCGTCAGCCTGCTGCACAAACCGGCTCGTCATCTGATGGACATTCGGGTCACCCCAGAGCTGGACGCCTGCTATCGCGATGGCCGCCTCAAGATCGCGCTGCAGGCGGCCAACGGAGCCGGTCTGTCGGTGGCGGCCTGCCTCTATGACGGCGTTGAGCGGGTGGCGACTCTGCGCCAGCCGATCGGCACGCAAGCCATTGACGAGAAAGGGGCGTATGACGATCGCGCCGAGTGCTGGCTCGAGGTGGCGGCCCCGCGCAAGTGGAGTGCCGAGACCCCCCACCTCTATCGCCTTACCCTGACCCTGCTGGACGAGCAGGGGGAGCCCATCGAGAGCGAAGCCTATGACGTGGGCTTTCGGGCGGTGGAGATCCGTGGCGGCCTGCTGCGGGTCAACGGCCAGCCGCTGTTCATTCGCGGCGCCAACCGTCACGAACACGATGCGGCCAGCGGCCATGTGGTGACCCCCGCCGCCATCGAGCAGGATCTGCTGTTGATGAAGCGGCACAACTTCAACGCGGTGCGCTGCTCTCATTACCCCAATCACCCCGAGCTTTATCGGCTGTGCGACCGGCTCGGCCTCTACGTGGTGGACGAGGCGAACCTGGAGACCCATGGCATGACCCCCATGGGGCGGCTGGCGCGGGATCCCGCCTGGAGCAACGCCTTCCTGGAGCGGGTGACCCGCATGGTGGCCCGCGACTTCAACCACCCCAGCATCATCATCTGGTCCCTTGGCAACGAGTCGGGCTACGGCCCGGCCCACGATGCCATGTATGGCTGGGTCAAGCGGGCGGATCCGAGCCGTCCGGTGCAATACGAAGGGGGTGGGGCCGATACGCCGGCCACCGACATCATCTGCCCCATGTATGCCCGCACCCATCAGGATCAGCCTTTCCCAGCGGTGCCCAAGTGGGTGCTGGCCAAGTGGATCGGCCTGCCGGGAGAGACCCGCCCGCTGATCCTGTGTGAATACGCCCACGCCATGGGCAACAGCCTGGGGGGCTATGCCCACTACTGGCAGGCATTTCGCGATCATCCGCGGCTGCAGGGTGGTTTCGTCTGGGATTGGGTCGATCAGGGACTGGACAAGCTGACCGATGACGGCCGCCATTTCTGGGCCTATGGCGGTGATTTCGGCGATACCCCGAATGATCGCCAGTTCTGCTGCAACGGTCTGCTGTTCCCTGACCGCACCCCCCATCCCGCCCTGTTTGAGGCAAAACGTGCCCAGCAGCCGTTCGGGTTGAGGATGCTCGAGCGTCAGCCGCTGACGGTCGAGATCCGCAGTGAATACCTGTTTCGCGAGACGGACAACGAGCGGCTGCAGTGGCGGCTGTGCGAAGACGGCGTGGTGGTGAGCCAGGGTGAATGCCCACTTACCCTGGCACCGCAGGGAAGCGTGACGCTGACTCTGCTGGAGCGGTTGCCGGCCTTTGTGCCGGGGGCGCTCGCCTGGCTGGATCTCGCCATCGTGCAGCCAGCCGCCACACCCTGGTCTGTGGCCGGTCACGAGGTGGCGCGCCAACAATGCATGCTGCCTGCGCCGCTGGCGCTGCCTGTCGCCCGCACGCCGGCCACCTTCATCGAGCTGGCGGATGGCTGGCAGATCCGGGCGGCCGCCAGCGAGTGGCGGCTGGACAAGGCCAGCGGCCGCGTCCAAAGCTGGTGCAAGCTGGGCCGCGAGCAACTGAAAGAGGCCATCGCCGATCACTTCTACCGGGCACCGCTCGACAACGACATTGGTACCAGCGAGGCGGATCACGCCGATCCCAACGCTTGGATCGCTCGCTGGCAGGAGGCCGGGCTCAATGAGTTGCAGCACCGTTGCTTAGACCTGGTAGTGAGCCCTGACCAAGGGGTTGTGACTGTGTGTCACGGCTACTTCGTCGGAGATGCGCTCAAGCTGCTGACCCGCTGGCGCCACCAGTTCGATCAGGATGGAGCCATGCGCCTCGCCATCGAGGTGGAGGTGGCAGCCGAGATGCCCTCTCTGCCGCGCATCGGCGCCCGGCTCTGGCTGAACGACGAGGTGCTGGCAACAGGGGAGGAGGTGAGCTGGCTGGGGCGCGGTCCGCACGAGAACTATCCGGATCGCCTGCTGGCTGCCGACCTCGGTCGCTGGCAGTCGTCGCTCGATGCGCTGCACACCGCGTATGTGTTCCCGACCGACAACGGGCTGCGCTGCGACACCCGCCAGCTGCAGCTGGGTAGTGTCGAGGTCGAAGGGCTGTTCCATTTCAGTCTGAGCCGCTTCAGTCAGCAGCAGCTGACACAGGCCCGCCATCAGACCGATCTGGTGGCAGAGGGAGGGCTGCACCTCTGTCTCGATGGCTTTCATATGGGGATTGGGGGTGATGACTCCTGGAGCCAGAGCGTGCGGCCGGAATATTGGTTGCAGCCGGGCGGCTACTATTGGAACTGTGTTCTACGCTGAATCTGAGCGATTGCTTAACAAGAAAGAGCCTCGTTCAGGGCCCTAGTCTCAAGGTTTTAATGTAACCACATGATTTTTAATTGATTTATTGCTATGTAACAGAGTGTAAACGTTTTCATTTTGTTGTCATGATCACAGATTGTCATACAACAAACTGATTACATTAGGCTGGCGCCAGTTCACTTGGTGTACAGCATTCCCTACAAAAACAGATAGAGAGATCGGAGCATAACAATGAAAAAGATCACGACCATTGCCGCCGTACTGATGAGCCTGATGGCTGGAGCCACCGCTCATGCCGACACTCGCATCGGGGTGACCGTCTACAAATACGACGACAACTTCATGGCGGTAGTGCGCAAGGCAATCGAGAAGGAAGCGGCGGCCAACCCGGGGGTGGAGCTGCTGATGAATGACTCCCAGAATGACCAGTCCAAGCAGAACGATCAGGTCGACGTACTGCTGGCCAAAGGCGTGAAGGCGCTGGCCATC
Organism: Aeromonas sp. QDB34; assembly: GCF_027705405.1. NCBI lineage: Bacteria > Pseudomonadati > Pseudomonadota > Gammaproteobacteria > Aeromonadales > Aeromonadaceae > Aeromonas > Aeromonas sp. QDB34. The sequence goes on from NZ_JAPDBT010000008.1 coordinate 119,147, forward strand.
AACCTGGTTGACCCGGCGGCGGCCCCGGTCGTGATCGAGAAGGCCCGTGGCGAGGATGTGCCCGTGGTGTTCTACAACAAGGAGCCGAGCGCTGCCGATCTCGCCAGCTATGACAAGGCTTACTACGTGGGTACCGACTCCAAGGAGTCAGGCATCATCCAGGGTCAGCTGATCGCCAAGCACTGGAAAGCCAACCCGGCCTGGGATCTGAACAAGGATGGCGTCATCCAGTTCGTGCTGCTGAAAGGGGAGCCGGGCCACCCCGATGCCGAAGCCCGTACCACCTACGTCATCAAGACCCTGAACGACGGCGGTATCAAGACCGAGCAGCTGCACATGGATACCGGTATGTGGGATACCGCCATGGCCAAGGACAAGATGGACGCCTGGATCTCCGGCCCCAACGCCAACAAGATCGAAGTGGTCATCGCCAACAACGATGGCATGGCGATGGGTGCCGTCGAGTCGCTGAAGGCCCAGGGCAAGACCGCCATCCCGGTATTCGGGGTTGATGCTCTGCCGGAAGCGCTGGCACTGGTCAAGAGCGGTGCCATGGCCGGTACCGTGCTGAACGATGCTGCCAATCAGGCCAAGGCGACCTACGAGCTGACCAAGAACCTGGCGGAAGGCAAAGCGGCCGGTGAAGGCACCAAGTGGAACATCGTCAACAAGGTTGTGCGCGTTCCCTACGTTGGTGTCGATGCTGACAACCTGTCCAAATTTGAATAATTCCCTCCTCCCGGGCAAGGGGTCTCCCCTTGCCCTCAGTTTAAACCAGATGTGATGGCTGATATGACAACACAGCAACAATCAGAATGGCTGTTGGAGATGATTGACGTCAGTAAAAGCTTTCCCGGCGTCAAGGCACTCGATAATGTCAATTTACGGGTCCGTCCTCATTCTGTGCATGCGTTGATGGGCGAGAACGGGGCAGGAAAATCCACGTTGCTCAAGTGCCTGTTCGGCATTTACGAGAAGGATCAGGGCAAGATCTTCTTCAAGGGGCAGGAGATCAACTTCACCTCCTCCAAAGAGGCGCTGGAGAATGGCGTCTCCATGGTGCATCAGGAGTTGAACCTGGTGCTGCAACGTTCGGTGATGGACAACATGTGGCTCGGTCGCTATCCCACCAAGGGGCTGTTCGTCGACCACGGCAAGATGTATCAGGACACCAAGCATATCTTCGACGAGCTGGACATCGACATCGACCCGCGGGTCAAGGTAGGTACCCTCTCCGTCTCCCAGATGCAGATGATCGAGATCGCCAAGGCGTTCTCCTATGACGCCAAGATCGTCATCATGGACGAGCCCACTTCCTCGCTGACCGAGAAAGAGGTGAGCCACCTCTTCAAGATCATCAACAAGCTCAAGGAGAAGGGCTGCGGCATCGTCTACATCTCCCACAAGATGGAAGAGATCTTCCAGCTGTGTGACGAGATCACCATATTGCGGGATGGCCAGTGGGTGGCGACCCAGCCGCTCAAGGGTATGACCATGGATCAGATCATCGGCATGATGGTCGGCCGTGAGTTGACCCAGCGCTTCCCGGAGAAGACCAACCAGCCGAAAGAGGTGATCCTCGAAGTCGAGCACCTGACGGCGAAGAACCAGCCCTCCATTCAGGACATCACCTTCAACCTGCACAAGGGGGAGATCCTCGGCATCGCCGGACTGGTGGGGGCCAAGCGCACCGACATCGTCGAGACCCTGTTCGGCATCCGTGATCGCAGTGAAGGGATCATCAAGCTGCACGGTCAGCCGGTGGCGAACCACAATGCCCACGAGGCGATCCGCAACGGCTTTGCACTGGTGACCGAGGAGCGGCGCTCCACCGGCATCTATTCGCGTCTCGACATCGCCTTCAACTCCCTGATCGCCAACATGGACAACTACAAGGGTTCCATGGGGCTGCTCAGCGACAACAAGATGAAGAGCGATACCCAGTGGGTCATCGACTCCATGCGGGTCAAGACACCGACCCAGCAGACCCAGATCGGCTCCCTCTCGGGGGGCAACCAGCAGAAGGTGATCATCGGCCGCTGGCTGCTGACCCAGCCGGAGATCCTAATGCTGGACGAACCGACTCGCGGCATCGATGTGGGGGCCAAGTTCGAGATCTATCAGCTCATCCTGGAGCTGGCGAAGAAGGACAAGGGCATCATCATCATCTCGTCGGAAATGCCCGAACTGCTCGGCATCACGGATCGCATCATGGTCATGAGCAATGGCCGGGTCGCCGGGATCGTCAATACCAAAGAAACTGACCAGAGCGAGATACTGCGCCTGGCATCTCTGTACCTCTAGAGACAGGAAGACATTTATGGAGTCGGCTAAAAATTTCAATCTGATGCGGGCGCTCAAGGAGAACGGCATCTACGTGGTGCTGCTGGTGCTGCTCATGATCATCGTGATCAAGGAACCCTCCTTCCTGAGTCTCACCAACTTCAGCAACATCCTGACCCAGTCTTCGGTACGGGTCATCATAGCGCTGGGGGTGGCAGGCATCATCATCACCCAGGGTACGGATCTGTCGGCCGGTCGTCAGGTCGGCCTGGCAGCGCTCATCGCGGCGACCATGCTGCAGGCGCTGACCAACGTCAACAAGGTGTTTCCCAGCCTGGGTGAAGTGCCCATTCCGGCGGTGATCCTGCTGGTGTGCGTGGTGGGGGCCCTGATTGGTCTGGTCAACGGTCTCATCGTGGCTTATCTGAACGTCACCCCGTTCATTACCACCCTGGGCACCATGATCATCGTCTACGGCATCAACTCTCTCTACTTTGACTCGGTGGGCGCCTCGCCGGTAGCCGGTTTTGACCCCCGCTTCTCCAGCTTCGCGCAGGGGTTCATCAAGCTGGGCGGCTTCAAGCTATCCTATCTGACCTTCTATGCCGCCATCGCCAGCGTGTTCGTCTGGGTGCTGTGGAACAAGACCCGCTTTGGCAAGAACATCTTCGCCATCGGCGGCAACCCGGAAGCCGCCAAGGTCTCCGGTGTGAACGTGGCGGTCAACCTGGTGATGATCTATGCGCTGGCTGGGGTGTTCTACGCCTTCGGCGGCATGCTGGAAGCGGGCCGGATCGGCAGTGCCACCAACAACCTTGGCTTCATGTATGAACTCGATGCCATCGCCGCCTGCGTGGTGGGCGGGGTGTCGTTTGCCGGCGGGGTGGGCACGGTCGCCGGGGTGATCACCGGGGTACTCATCTTTACATTGATCAACTATGGTTTGACCTATATCGGGGTCAGCCCTTACTGGCAGTTCATCATCAAGGGCGGCATCATCATTCTGGCGGTGGCACTGGACTCCATGAAGTACGCCAAGAAGAAATAACGATTGGCAGAGAGGGTTGGCAGTGCCAGCCCTCTCTTCTGGAGGGATCCCATGCCATTCAAGGTCAAGATTTACGTTCTGTTGCTGCTGGCCATTCTGGTCACCATCGGCACTGCCTGGTTCAGCGTCAATCACTTCATCAGCGCCTACATCCGCACCCAGGCTACCCAGAACATCAACGAGCAGATCTCTCTGGTCAAAGAGAAGCTGGCCAGCGACATCAATCAGAAAATCCTGCTGGCGGCCAACCTCAACTTCGGGGTGACCAACGTCAAGAAGACGCTGGAAGAGACCGGCTTTCACAATATCGTCAAGGTGATCGGCGACATGGCGTTCGACGTGAGCGGGGTCATCAACGATACGGCCAAGGTCGATGCGCTGCGCAAGCTGATCCCCGCCGCCAACAACCAGATCACCGTCAGCCCGCTGCAGCAGGTGGATGGCAAGCCCGTCATCTCGATTCTGGTGCCGCGAGGGGCCGACTCTGCCTACCTTTATTACCTCGACATGAGCGAGTTCAAGAACCTGCTTGAGAAGGTGAGCGGCGAGGGGCGTTACTTCTCGCTGGCCGATGGCCAGGGCAATGTGCTCTACAGCAGCAAGCCGCAGGGAGAGAACGAGGCTCGTCCCAATCCGCTGGATATCCGTGGCAGCAGCTGGACGCTGACCGGCTACATCGATCTAGACTACATCCGCACCATGACCCAGGCGCTCAACGGCCAGATCATCATGGCGTTGCTCGGGGTGGCGGTGGTGGTGATGGTACTCGCCGTACTGGCGCTCAATCTCGCCTATCGTCCCATCCTTTCGCTGCGGGATCTGGTGCTGGAGCTCTCCCGTGGCAGCGGCGATCTGACTCGCCGGCTGGCGGTAACCAGTACCGATGATCTGGGCCAGATTTCGGCCGGCATCAACCGCTTTATCGAGCGGCTGCAGGAGATGATGAACGAGGTACGGCAGGCCAGCGGCCAGCTCAACAGCGGTATCGAAGGGCTGGCCAGCCAGACCGGCGCCGCCCAGTCCCTGCTGGCGGATCATGTGCGGGAAACCGAACAGGTGGTGATCGCCATCAACGAGATGAGCCGTACCGCCGTCTCGGTGTCGGAGAGTGCGGCCAGCACGGCCCAGTTGACCGGCCAGAGCCAGCAGCTGGCGAGCCAGTCCCGTCAGGTGGTGGATCAGGCCATGGCCAGCGTGATGGCGCTGGTGGACGAAGTGGAGGCCACTGCCCGCTCCATCGAAGCCATGCAGCAAGATGTGCAGCAGATTGGTTCAGTACTGGGAGTGATCGGCAGCATAGCCGAGCAGACCAACCTGTTGGCGCTCAACGCCGCCATCGAGGCGGCCCGCGCTGGCGAGCAGGGGCGCGGTTTTGCGGTGGTGGCCGACGAGGTGCGCTCCCTTGCCGCTCGCACCCAGCAGAGCACGGCGGAGATCCAGACCATGCTGGCCAGTCTGCAGCGGGGTACCCAGACGGTGGTGGATGCCATGAGCAACACCAAGCAGAGTTGCCAGGGGGCCGCCGAGAACACCACCCGGGTCAATGAATCGCTGGATCTGATGGCGGGAGAAGTGGTGGAGATCAACGATCTTATCAGCCACATCGCCACGGCGGCGGAACAACAGAGCGCGGTAGCCGAAGAGATCAATCGCAACATGAGTGCGATTGCCGAGGTGATCCGCCAGCTGACTCACAACGGGGAGGAGACGGTAGCCAGCTCCGCCGCGATGCAGCAGACCTATGACAGGCTGCGGGAGATTGTGGGCCACTTCCGGCTCGAGTAGATGCCGGAGGCTGGCCACCTAAGAAAAATGGCCAAAAAAGATGGGGGCGACTTGCGTCGCCCCCGATAGTCTTATCGCTCATGTCCTTGAACGAAGTTGCTCCCTGCAATCCCTGACTATACCTCTTCCTTTAGGTTTCCCCTTCCCAATCCTTTGGGGTGTCCTTTAGCCATCATGGCCTGACGAGTCATCCGTTCCCGTCGCACTTTCTCCGTCCTGGGAGGTGTCCTTTACCACATCCTGTGGTGAGTCCATTTGCCCAACCCTGGCAGCCAGTCTTCCTGACCGACTTCATTGCGTCCGTGCAGGAGTAACTATAAGGATTTCACGGGGCACGACAACGGCAGATTGAAAAACGTTTTTATGCATCTCGTTACGAAGGAAACTTGTTTCGATATATTTCATTTTAAATCAGTGGTTTGGTTTATTTGTGTTCAGGTTTTTTGATCCTATCTTCCGACTATCGCGAGAGCTTTTTCGGCGCTTTGCTCACGAGGTGAATGGCGAATGTCTCACACACCGTTTAACCGGGGTTCAGAAAGGGATAGGGGGAGCAGAGCGCGGGGAACTGGGGGCAATAACAAGTGTCGTGGCTGTCGTGTCAGTTGTGTTCCTGTAGCCGTTCATAGATGGTTTGGCGCTCTTCCGGGCTCAAGGAGGAGAAGTAATGGGTGAACAGACGCAGCAACAGGGATTTGTTCATGCCATCCTGCTGGGTCAGGCTGCCAAGCTCATCAATGGCCGTGGTACTCAGGGAAAAGGTCGCTTTTTTGTAGCTGGGTTTCAGGTGTTCACCATTCTCGATGAAGGCGAGTGCTGTGAGGGCTTCCTCCCGATGCAGATTCAGCTCCAGGCTGACAACCTTGGGTTTGCCCTTGGCGTAGAAGTCAGCATCTTCGATGAACTCGTCAATGGTGAATTTCTTCTGATGATGCAGATTGTGTTTCTTCTTCAGGTCGGCAAGGCCCATCTCACACCCCCAGCTCCAGAAACTCCTTGGCGATGGCCCGGATCTCTTCGGCCGACTTGCCATCCGGTTCTATTTCCATCACCGACAACCCCTTCTCCTCGCTGTCATCGTAGACATTGCGGCCATAGGTAATGGAGTTGAGTACGTCGACACCGAAGGAAGCGCACACCTCCTTGGCCTCCAGGATCCGTTTCACCTGATTGGGCAGGGCAGGGCACTGGGTCAGCACCACAGCTGCCCGCAGGCTGGGGTTGACCATCTTGCAGGTGGTGATGAGGTCTTCCATGTGCGGCAAGGTCTTGAGGTCGCGGCGTTTGGGGCGCAGCGGGATCAGGGCGTGGGTGGCAACCGCCATGGTGGAACGCAATGCCCGGTTGTCCTGGCCGCCGCAGTCGACGATGAGATAGTCATAGCGGTTCTTCAGGCTGAGCAGGTCGTTGCGGATGTTGCCGTAGAGCTGAACACAATTTATCTGGGGCAGGTCCGGATTGTCATTGCGCTCCTGGATCCAGTCCGAGGTGGTGCGCTGTGGATCGCAATCGACCAGCAACACCTCGCCATGAAATTGGGTCCTGAGGTAAACCGCCAGATTCTGGGCCAGGCAACTCTTGCCGCTCCCCCCTTTTTCGCCACCGACCAGCAGGATCATGACCGTCTCCTATCCCTATGAAAAACAGCTGCATTGAGTATAGGAGGGGGTTGGGCCATGACAAGCCAAGAGGAGGTGGCCTCCTCTTGGGCTCTCACTCTCAGTAGTGCTGGCTGCTGCCATACCACTGACAGACATAGGCCGGCACCAGCATCTGGGGAGCTTTGTCGACCTGGCATACCACCAGCGGCATGGCCGGTGCCCCTTCTGCGCTGACCAGCGCAGGGGTCATGGGCAGCAGCAGGCTTGCAAATAACAGCAGTGATTTGATCTTCATGGTTAGCTCCTTGGTGATAAAACGTGTGTGATCCTGATCACTTTCTGAGTTAAGCCGAGGTGGTTGGTGACGCAAGGTGCTGAAATAAATTCAACTAATGAAAAAAGTTTGAAAAGAGCCGATGGCAGGCGTCCTGAAAAATGAGCGGCCAAGATGCGGACTGGGTGCATATCCATATAAATGATGAGCCGGCAGGTGCGTCGCAGCGGGCCTGTGCGAGCGGGTTGGACGAGATACCATGATCTGGAACAACAAACAGATTATTCAGTGAGCAGGCAGGTAATGATTATTTATTTCCCCGTATCGCCACTTTGAAATCTCATAAAATTCAATTTTTTGCATATTAAATTCAATGAATGTTGATTTCGTTTTTATCTTAATGAAATTAAAGGGTTTTTGTTTTTATGTATATCCCTTAGTGGATATGTGAAATGAATGAAATCAGAAGAAATATGAAAAATATACGATGATAAATGAGTATTTAAACGAAGGAGATGAATGGGAGATTGTCAGTTCTGTTATCCCTATCAAAGAATAAACCGTGATTTTATTCAGTTATAAGTGAATGTGATCAATGTCTAAGTTTGGCGTGATTGGCAGGTCTAACCTCGGTCTCGAAAGGCAAGGGCAGGATAGAACACAAGCCGATTACCCTACATAAAGAATATCCCGCCTTAGCCACGAGCATGAATAGAAGGAATCTATTCAATCACTCGCAGGGACCACTGCTAGACGGAATATAATCATGAGCAAATTTTATGTAGGTTCTGAAGTTGGCCAATTGCGCCGTGTCATGTTGCACCGCCCCAACCTCAGTCTGAAGCGTCTGACTCCTTCCAACTGCCAGGATCTGCTGTTCGATGACGTCCTGTCGGTTGAACGTGCCGGTCAGGAGCACGACAAATTCGCTCAGGTACTGCGCGATCAGAATGTCGAAGTTTTCCTGCTGACCAATCTGCTGGCCGAAACCCTGGACGTGCCGGAAGCCAAAACCTGGCTGCTGCAACATCAGGTCTCCGACTATCGCCTCGGCATCTCCTTTGCCAACGACGTGCGCTGCTTCCTGGCAGACATGCCGCACCGTGAACTGGCCCGCATTCTCTCCGGCGGCCTGACCTACTCCGAGATGCCCTACAGCGGCGTCAACATGGTCGTCGGCATGCACGCCCCGACCGACTTCATCATCGAGCCGCTGCCCAACCACCTCTTTACCCGTGACACCTCCTGCTGGGTCTATGGTGGCGTTTCCATCAACCCCATGGCCAAGGCCGCCCGTCGTCGCGAGACCAACCACGTGAAGGCCATCTACCGTTGGCACCCGCAGTTCGCCGGTCAGGACTTCATCAAATACTTCGGTGATGAAGATCGCGACTACGACAACTCCACCATCGAGGGCGGCGACGTGCTGGTCATCGGCCGCGGTTCCGTGCTCATCGGCATGTCCGAGCGCACCACACCGCAAGGGGTCGAACACCTGGCTCGCGGCCTGTTCAAACACGGCCAGGCCAAACAGGTCATCGCCATGCAACTGCCGAAACACCGCAGCTGCATGCACCTCGATACCGTCATGACCCACATGGACATAGACACCTTCTCCGTTTATCCGGAAGTCATCCGCAAGGATGTGAACTGCTGGAGCCTGACTCCGGGCGGCGCCACCGGCATGAACATCAAGGAAGAGGGTTACTTCGTGACCGCCATCGAGAAGGCGCTGGGTGTCGATCAGCTCAAGCTCATCACCACAGGTGGTGACACCTTCGAGGCCGAGCGCGAGCAGTGGAACGATGCCAACAACGTGCTGACCGTGCGCCCCGGCGTGGTGGTGGGTTACGAGCGCAATACCTACACCAACGAGAAGTACGACAAGGCAGGCATCACAGTGCTGCCCATCCCGGGTGAAGAACTGGGACGTGGTCGCGGCGGCGCCCGCTGCATGAGCTGCCCGATGGAACGCGACGGCATCTAACAAGACGGCGTGGCGCCGGCAAGAGGCCGGCGCCACAGATACCAAGACTCGAGAGTAACACTCATGAAAAAACCAACTGTCGTCGTCGCCTTGGGTGGCAATGCTCTGCTCCGTCGTGGCGAGCCGCTCGAAGCTGACATCCAGCGCAAGAACATCGCCACCGCCGCCAAGACCATTGCCCTGATCGCTCAGGAGTACAACGTGGTGCTGGTGCATGGCAACGGCCCGCAAGTCGGTCTGCTGGCCCTGCAAAACAGTGCTTACACCAAGGTATCCCCCTATCCGCTGGATGTGCTGGGTGCCGAGTCTCAGGGCATGATCGGTTACATGCTGATCCAGGAGCTCAAAAACCTGATGCCGAGCCGCAACGTCACCGCGTTGCTGACCCAGGTGCAGGTTGATCCTAAGGATCCGGCGTTTGCCAATCCGACCAAATTTATCGGCCCCGTCTACGAAGAGGCTGAAGCCCGCACCCTGGCGACCGAGAAGCACTGGGTGGTCAAGGCTGACGGCAAGTTCTTCCGCCGTGTGGTGCCGTCCCCGCTGCCCCAGCGCATCGTCGAAGGCGACGCCATCGAAACCCTGATCGCCCAGGGTCACCTCATCATCTGTACCGGTGGTGGTGGCATCCCGGTGACCTGGGATGGCCAGAGCCTGACCGGCATCGAAGCCGTCATCGACAAGGACATGTCTGCCGCCTACCTGGCCAAGCAGATCAAGGCCGACGCCCTGCTGATCCTGACCGACGCCGATGCCGTCTATCTGGATTGGGGTAAACCGACCCAGCGTCCGCTGCGGATCACCAGCCCGGACGAGCTGGCCGGGGTCAAGTTCGATGCCGGCTCCATGGGGCCGAAAGTCGAAGCCTCCTGTGAATTTGTCAAAGCGACCGGCGGCATGGTCGGCATCGGTTCGCTGGAAGATGGCCTCGCCATCCTCAAGGGCGAAGCCGGTACCAATATCGTCGCCACCCGTACCGTGAATGCGTAGTTACAAATCTGTACTGAAGAATGCGTAGTCAACACTACTGCCTAAATTGGTCTGAACAAATATAGAGAGAACTCATCATGGCTTTTAATCTGCGTAACCGTAACTTCCTGAAACTGCTGGACTTCACCCCGCGCGAAATCCAATACATGATCGACTTGGCCATCGACCTGAAGAAAGCCAAATACGGTGGCTATGAGCGTAAACACCTGACCGGCAAAAACATTGCCCTGATCTTCGAGAAGACCTCCACCCGTACCCGCTGTGCGTTTGAAGTGGCGGCCTTCGACCAGGGCGCGCAAGTCTCCTACCTCGGCCCAAGCGGTTCCCAGATTGGTCACAAGGAGTCCATGAAGGACACCGCCCGGGTACTGGGTCGCATGTATGACGGCATCGAATACCGTGGCTACGGTCAGGAGATCGTGGAAGAGCTGGGTGCCTACGCCGGTGTACCGGTCTGGAACGGCCTGACCAACGAATTCCACCCAACCCAGATCCTGGCCGACTTCATGACCATGCTGGAGCACGGCAAGGGCAAACGTCTGGATCAAATCAAGTTCGCCTACCTGGGTGATGCCCGCAACAACATGGGCAACTCCCTGATGGTCGGTGCCGCCAAGATGGGCATGGACATCCGCCTGGTTGCGCCGAAAGCCTTCTGGCCGGAAGAAGAGCTGGTTGCCAAGTGCCGCCTGATCGCCGAAGAGACCGGCGCACGCATCACCCTGACTGAAGATGTCAAAGAGGGTGTGCTGGGCACCGACTTCCTCTACACCGACGTCTGGGTTTCCATGGGTGAAGCGAAAGAAGCATGGGATCAGCGCGTCAAACTGATGACCCCGTATCAGGTCAACATGGATGTCATCAACGCCACCAAGAACCCGGATGTGAAGTTCATGCACTGCCTGCCGGCGTTCCACAACGATGAGACCACCATGGGCAAGGAAGTGGCTGACAAATATGGCATGAAAGGCCTGGAAGTAACCGAGGACGTGTTCGAATCCGAGCACAGCATCGTGTTCGACGAGGCCGAAAACCGGATGCACACCATCAAGGCAGTGATGGTTGCTACGCTGGGCGACTAAGGTCGCAGTAGTGGTGCCGGGGGGTGACCCCCGGCTTTTCGACCATGTGACAGCGGCATAATACCTCTAACCCTACGACCCGCAGCCTGCATGGATACCACACCCACAGAAGGAAGCTGGACCATGACCAAATTCAAGTTCCCGTCAGCCTACACGATACTGTTCGTGCTGATCGCCCTGGTGGCCGCCCTGAGCTGGATAGTGCCGGCCGGCAAATATGAAATGACCATGAACGAAGCCCTCGGCAAGGAAGTGCCGGTGGCGGGTACCTACAAACTGGTGGAGGGCAATCCCCAGGGGATCGTCGACGTGCTGCTGGCACCTATCGACGGTCTTTATAACCATGACACCTATCAGGCAGGCGCCATCGACGTCTCCCTGTTCATCCTGATCATCGGTGGTTTTCTTGGCATTGTGACCAAGACAGGTGCCATCGATGCCGGTATCGAGCGTGTAACCGACCGTCTGCGCGGCCGTGAAGAGTGGATGATCCCGATCCTGATGGCGCTGTTCGCCGCGGGCGGCACCATCTACGGCATGGCCGAAGAGTCGCTGCCGTTCTACACCCTGCTGGTGCCGGTGATGATGGCCGCCCGTTTCGACCCGGTCGTGGCTGCCGCCACCGTGTTGCTGGGGGCCGGTATCGGTACCCTGGGTTCCACCATCAACCCGTTCGCCACCGTGATTGCCGCCAACGCGGCCGGTATCTCCTTTACCGACGGCATCTGGTTGCGCGTCGCCATGCTGGTCGCCGGTTGGCTGCTCTGTGTCGCCTATGTGATGCGTTACGCCAAGATGGTGCGCAACGACCCGAGCAAATCCCTGGTGGCTGACAAGTGGGAAGAGAACCGTGCCCACTTCCTCGGCAACAAGAGCGACCAGATGCTGGAGTTCACCCTGACTCGTAAAATCGTGTTGGGTATCTTCGTCGCCGCCTTCGCCGTGATGATCTACGGGGTGGCCGTGCTGGGCTGGTGGATGGCGCAGATCTCCGGGGTGTTCCTGGCTGCCGCCATCATCGTCGGTGTCATCTCCCGCATGAGTGAAGAGGAGCTGACTTCCAACTTTATCGATGGTGCCCGCGACCTGCTCGGCGTCGCCCTCATCATCGGTATCGCCCGCGGTATCGTGGTGGTGATGGACAACGGCATGATCACTCACACCATACTGCATAGCGCAGAAGGGATCGTGACCGGTCTCTCCACCGTGGTGTTCATCAACGTGATGTTCGTGCTGGAAGTGGTGCTCTCCTTCCTGGTGCCGTCCTCCTCCGGTCTGGCCGTGCTGACCATGCCGATCATGGCGCCGCTGGCCGACTTCGCCAACGTGGGCCGCGAGCTGGTGGTCACCGCCTATCAGTCCGCCTCCGGCCTGGTGAATCTGGTGACCCCGACTTCCGCCGTGGTCATGGGGGGGCTGGCGATTGCCAAGGTGCCCTATGTACGCTGGCTGAAATGGGTGGCCCCGCTGCTCGGCCTGCTGACCGTGTTGATCGTGGTCTGCCTGAGCCTGGGCGCAGTGCTCTGATCCATCACGAAGAGAAAGCTGAAAACGGGAGCCACTGGCTCCCGTTTTTTATGGCTGATTCATGACGACTCAAGTCGTGGGGAGGGGGGGATGCGGATGAACCGTTTTGGCGAAGATCAGCGGCAACAAAAAGGCGACCTTCTGGTCGCCTCGATCTCTTCGGGGGAGAGGGCTTAGCGGGCTTGGGCCAGGGTGCGCACCACGGCAGCGTGGGCCTGACGGGTGCGGCTGATGTGGCGCGGGGCGACCAGCACCACGTCGTTGCCGGCGACGGCGCCCATGATCTCGGGATTGGCGTTGCGATCCAGCAGGCGGGCCACCACGGTGGCGGCACCCGGGGTGGTGTGGATCAGCACCATCTGCTGGTTGTGCACCACTTCGCGCACCATGTCGTGGATGGAGCGGGTGCTGCCGGCGGGCTCCAGCTGCTCGTCCACCAGGGTGTAGACCTTCTTGCCGTTGGCGTTCTGGGCCTTGGCCACGCCGAGCCGGCGCAGCAGACGGGAGATGGTGGACTGGCTGATGTCGGCGAAACCGCGTTCTGACAGCTCGCGCCGGATCTCCTCCTGGGTGCTGTAGCAGTGCTGGCCGATGATCTGGCGACAGGCATCCAGCTGGGCCAGATCGGGCTCTTGTTCCACGGGACGACTGAGGGTTTTGACCACGGCGAATTCCTTTGATGATGATCGACGGTAAACGCTCGATATCTGCCGCATTCGCTGAATATCAGCAAAAAATACTGGCAATCAATGCACTGGCAGGAAATGAGCGGGAATAGCTCTGTTTGGATGGCAAATTATAACCAACTGGTTATTTGGTGATGTGACAGGGGTCAAAAATGGGCCCCTTGGGGCCCACCTGGATATCTTTTGAGTCTGGCTATCAGTAGCGTTCGCTGACGATGTCCTGGGTGAAGGACTTCTCGCAGTATTTGCACTTCATCCGCACCACGCCTTTCACCTCGCGCACCCGGAAGTAGCTGTCCACCGGCTCGTTGTGGGAGATGCAGTTGGAGTTGGGGCAGTGGAACACCCCGGCGATGAACTCCGGCAGCTCCAGCTGGTGTTTCTTCACCACGGCGAAGTCTTCGATGATGTTGACGGTCGCCTTGGGGGCGAACAGCGCCAGCTGGTTGGCCTGCTGTTCGGTCAGGCGGGTGTTCTCGATCTTGATGAGATCCTTCTTGCCCAGCGCGCCGGATTTCAGGTTGAAACCGACGGTGATGCGCTCCTGGGTCTCGATCAGCTGGAACAGCTTGAGGATCTTGATGCCCTGGCCGGCGGGGACGTGGTCGATGACGGAGCCGTGACGGATGGCTTCGACTTGCAGTTGGTTCTTCTCGGACATGATATACCCCTTTCCCTTAGACGGTTTCGTTCAGTACCAGAGCCAGCAGCGCCTGGCGTGCGTAAACCCCGTTCTCCGCCTGCTGGAAGTAGTAGGCGTGGGGAGTCTTGTCGACCGCGACGTCGATCTCGTCGACGCGGGGCAGGGGGTGCAGGATCTTCATGGTGGGCTTGGCGCCTTCCAGGGTGGCCACTTCCAGCACGAACTTGGCGGCCATGTGCTTGTATTCGGTCTCGTCGAAGCGCTCTTTCTGGACCCGGGTCATGTAGAGGATATCGAGCTCCGGCATCACCTCTTCCATGGTCTCGTGCACGCTGAACTGGATGCCTTTCTCTTCCAGCTCCTCGCAGATGTAGTCCGGCATCGCCAGCGCTTCCGGCGAGATGAAGAAGAAGCGGCAGTTGAACAGGCTGAGGGCCTGGGCCAGCGAGTGCACGGTGCGGCCGTACTTGAGGTCACCGACGAAGGCGACGTTGAGGCCGTCCAGCTTGCCCTGCGTCTCGTGGATGGAGAAGAGGTCGAGCAGGGTCTGGGTCGGATGCTGGTTGGAACCGTCACCGCCGTTGATGACCGGTACCCGGGAGAATTCGGAAGCGAGGCGGGCGGCGCCCTCTTTCGGGTGACGCATCACTACCGCATCGGTGTAGGAGCCGATGATCTTGATGGAGTCGGCCAGGGTCTCGCCCTTCTTGGCGCTGGTGTTGCCACCGTCGGCGAAGCCGATGATGTTGCCGCCCAGGCGCTGGACCGCGGTCTCGAACGACAGGCGGGTACGGGTGGAGGCTTCGAAGAAGCAGCTGGCAACCAGCTTGTCTTTCAGCAAGCGGGTGTCGGGCTCGGCCTTCAACCGCTGTGCGGTTGCGACCACCAGTTCCATGTCGGGCCGGGTCAGGTCCGAAATGGAGATGACATGTTTCTTATAGAGTGGATTGGTCATCGTCTGCATTCCCTTTGACATCAATGAAGGTTTTTCGGGCACAAAAAAAAGCCCCTGAAACAGGGGCTTTTTTTAAAAACAATTGGGGATCTGTGGGTCGGGAACCGGAAACAACGGGGCCGCTCTGGTGCGCTCCACCCGTCTGCAAGGCTGTTTTTTTCAGCAAAAACTGCATCGTCCTGTCCTGACCTTTTTTCAAACCGGACAGATTATAGAGTCGCATTTTGAATTGTCAAAAATTTATTTCAAAGGCAAGATTTGCGCGGAAAAACGTTTAACTGTCGTGAACTGGCCGGCAAACCCACACCTGGTGTTCGGCCTGCAAGGGCTGCGCATCTTCGGCCATGCTGCGCAGATAGGCGAGTCTGTGGTGCCCCTCCAGCAGACAATAGGGTTGTGGCAGCGGGTGACCGTCCGGGTAGCTGCTGCCTGCTGCCGATGCCAGCACTATGATGGGTTCGGACCAGGTACCCTGGCTCAGCATGTACTCCCCGAGCCAGGATCGACGGACGTAACGGTTGTGTCTCAGCATCTCGCCCCAGCGTTCGACCACCTCCATATGGCGGGAGCCGGTCTGCTCGATGATCCTGGCGGTGGGCCAGCTTTCACACTCGAACTGGTGGTGGGCGAGATCGATAAAGCTCCAGTTGGATTCAAAACCGCGCCAATGGCGGTAAATCCACTGGGAGAGCACATTGTCGGGAATGAAGGGCACCAGCGGGGCGACCCGTGCCAGATAGTCCGGCAGGGCCTCGGTTTTGCTCTCATCCCGGAAGTTGAGCGGTGCAAGTTGTTGAAGTAACCGATAATTGAGCATGAGCAGCCTCCTCATTGCCTGGCCACCTCTTCACCCTACCCCCATTGCCGCTGCTTTCCTACCCAAACAAGGCTGTAAATACAGCGAGTTACCCCCTTTGGCTGCAAAAAGTGACCAGATCTGCTCGTCCTTTGTGCAATCGCACCGAAAGTGAGAAAAAAGCCTTTACCTTTGATCCCGGCTTTGTATAATTCGCCTCGTTTGTTGCAGGGGCGTAGTTCCAATTGGTAGAACAGCGGTCTCCAAAACCGATGGTTGCGGGTTCGAGTCCTGCCGCCCCTGCCATTTTTCAGAGAAGCCAGCTCATTGAGCTGGCTTTTCGCTTTTCCGGGCCTCCCGTTTTTCCCGCCGTCCCTTGTCCCGCCTGCTGTAGCAGGGCGCTTCCTCCCGTTGTACCCGTTCATCCCGACCGCTAGTCGCTGTTGCGCCGGTTTGCCCTGTCGTTTCTGGCAATCGTCCCGCCGCGCTCCCTGTGCTACATAACAGGGTCGGTGCCCTGGCATGCCGTTGGCAGGCCGGCACTCAATGCTCAAGCCGTGGATTGTGGGCGTGAACATCAGCTGAGGAGAGCGAACCATGAACAAGGCAGTGGAAACCCGATTGAACAAGTCCCGTCCCGGTGGCTGGATCCCCCGTGATGGCGCCCATATCGAGCGCTGGATCCGGCGGATCAAGCACTACGTGACCCAGCAGCCGCGGGCGCTGGTGCCACCCATCGCCGAGCTGCGGGATCTGGTCCATGCCGACCCTGCGCTGCATACCCAGGCCGAAGCCATGTTCAAGGAAGCCTGGCGCCACAAGCACCTGACCCCGCTCGGTCAGCCGGAGGTACGCTCGTTCGAGGAGTTCCTGGGGCTGCTCAACGGCATCATGACCACGGCGCCCGAGGCGTATCAGGACATCCCCAGCCACGAGCCATCCGGTCTCATCGGCTTTCCCATCAATGCCCTGCTCGACTGGCCCATGGCCACCCAGTCCGGCTATCACTTCTTTGCCAACGCCCTGATCAACCAGCAGTTCAAGAAGATCCTCGACTACTGGGCCCAGTTCCTGCAAAGCCCGGCGTCCCGCTATGTGTTGAATGAACCGGTCAGCCGGCTGGATCAGGAGACCCTGGTGGTGCCCTGGCTCGGCAAGGTGGCCAAGGCCGAGATGGTCAAGGTGGCGAACGAGGCGGTCGGGGAGGGGCCCAACCCCACGCCGGGCAGCTTCGAGCAGATCTTCGAGTGCGAGCCGGCGGCCGAGTACCACGGGTTCAGCTGCTGGGACGACTTCTTCACCCGCCGTTTTCGGGCCGGGGTGCGGCCGGTATCTGCGCCGACGGATGACAGTGTCATCGTCAACGCCTGCGAGTCGGCGCCGCTGCAGGTGCGCAAGGAGGTGAGCCGCAGCGATCAGTTCTGGCTCAAGGGGCAGCCCTATTCGCTGGACAACATGCTCGATTTTGACGATCTGGCGCCCCGTTTCGAGGGTGGCACCGTCTACCAGGCCTTCCTCAGTGCGCTCAGCTACCACCGCTGGCACAGCCCGGTGAGCGGCACCATCCGCAAGGTGCGCATCGTCAACGGCACCTACTATCTGGAAAACCAGTTCGAAGGCTTTGCCGACCCGCAGGGGGCGGATCCCAGCGCCCCCAACAATTCCCAGCCGTTCCTCACCTCGGTGGCGACCCGGGCACTCATCTTCATCGAGGCCGACAACCCCAAAATCGGCCTGATGTGCGTGGTGCCGGTGGGGATGGCCGAGGTGTCGAGCTGCGAGATCACGGTGCAGGCGGGGGATCGGGTGCAGAAGGGGGATCCGCTCGGCATGTTCCACTTCGGCGGCTCCACCCACTGCCTGTTGTTCCGCCCCGGCGTCAGGCTGGAGTTCGACTTCCATGGCCAGACCCCAGGGCTGGATGCGACCAATATGCGGCTCAATACCGCCATCGCCCGGGTCAAGTAGCCCTGCCGGGCAGAGTATGGGAGGCCGCCTGCTGGCGGCCTTGTTGTTGTCATGGGGAGCTGCTTTTTGGCCCCTTCATGCGGGTTGTCAGTAGCATGGAATAGCGATCTTGTTCATGCAGATAGCGGGTTCTGTTGTTGATAGATGTAAAAATACTGGGATTCACTAAAGTCTGTTCAGCATGTGGCCGATAGCCTTGATTAAATAAGGGTCTCTCCCTGGCCCGTCACAACAACAAGGATCCGTAGTCATGACACTTTCGTTGCGCGGCAAGCTGCTGGCCACCAGTCTGGGGGTGGTGCTGCTGATGGCCTCACTGCTCGGCATCGTTGCCTTTCACACCCTCAAATCCCGCACCATGAGCGCCATCCAGAGCGAGGCGGTCAACTATGGTCACGCCTACTCGATTGCCATCGGCGACTGGATGGCGGATCGCAAGAACTCGGTGCACGCGCTGGTGAACCTGATCGCCGACAACCCGCAGGCCGAGCTGGTGCCGCACCTGAAGCAGGCCTACACCTCGGGCGGGTTCGGGCTCACCTACTTTGGCTCGACCCAGGGGGTGATGACCCGCCAGGACCCCTCCCTCAACACCGGCAACTATGACCCGCGCGAGCGCCCCTGGTATCAGGACGCGGTGAAGGCGGGGCAGCTCATCGTCACCGCTCCCTATGTCAGCGTCACCATGCAGAAGCTGGTGGTCACCCTCTCCGAGCCGGTGTTGCATCAGGGCGAGCTGGTCGGCGCCGTGGGGGCCAACCTGGCGCTCGACAAGCTGATCGACGAGGTGCTGGCGATGCAGGTACAGGGTGAGGGGTACGCCATGCTGCTCGACAGCAGCGGCCTCATCGTCGGCCACCCCAACAAGGAGCTGGCGCTCAAGCAGATAGCGGAGCTCTCCCCCGACCTGTCGGCGGCCACCTTCCAGCAGTGGGGCCGCGAGAACAACGAGCTGCACGCCGCCACCCTCGACGGGCGCGACGTACTGCTGGCGGTGCAGCCGGTGGCGGGCACCGACTGGTTGCTGGCCATGGTGATGTATCGCGACGTGCTGGAGGCGCCGCTTGCCACCTTGCTGTGGCAGCTGGTGGGGCTGACCCTGGTGCTGATGCTTGTGTTCAGCGCCCTGCTCACCGCCATGTTCAAGTATCTGTTTGCCGATCTGGGCCGGGTGGCTGGTGCGCTGCACGACATCGCTCACGGCGAGGGGGACCTCACGGTGCACATCAACACTCGCAGCAAGGATGAGGTGGGTCAGCTGGCGGAGAGCTTCAACCAGTTCGTGGCGCGGCTGCACGGCATCGTCAGCCGGCTGCGGGACGTCACCGTCGAGCTGGCGGCCCAGTCCCGCGCCCAGGCAGCCGGGGCTCAGTCCCGCAGCCAGCGGGTGCGCCAGCAGCAGGACGAGATCGTGATGGTGGCGACCGCGGTAACCGAGATGGCCTCCGCCACCCAGGAGATCGCCGGCAACGCCGAGTTTGCCGCCACCACCTCGGGCGATGCAGTCAAGCTGGCGGTCGCCGGTCAGTCGCAGGTCGGCCAGAGCCAGCGCAGCATCACGGGGCTGGCGGACGAAGTGGCCGACGCCAGCCAGATCATCGTGGAGCTGGATGCCCACGCCCAGAAGATCAGCGGCATTCTGGCCACCATCAGCGGTATCGCCGAGCAGACCAACCTGCTGGCGCTCAACGCCGCCATCGAGGCAGCCCGGGCCGGCGAGCAGGGCCGCGGCTTTGCGGTGGTGGCGGACGAGGTGCGGGTGCTGTCGCGCCGTACCCACGACTCCACCGACGAGATCCAGCAGATGATCGAGACCCTGCAGCAGACCACCCGCCGGGCGGTGAGCGGCATGGAGACCAGCCGCCAGCTGGCGGGCACCAGCGTGGAGGACGCGGAGTCCGCCAACCTGAGCCTGGGGCAGATCAACGAGGCGATCGGTGCCATCAGCGACATGGCGACCCAGATTGCGGCGGCGGCCGAAGAGCAGACCTCGGTCACCAGCGAGATCAGCCGCAACACCGAGAATATCCGCCACGTCTCCCAGGAGCTGGCCGAGCAGGCCAATCAGGAGGCGGCGCAGGCGGCCGAGCTGAAGGGGCTGACCGAGCGGCTGGAGCAGGAGATCGGCCGCTTCCGGCTCTGATCATCAGGCGAACGTCCATGAAAAAGGGCAGCCCGCGGGCTGCCCTTTCTTGTTTCACGACAGGCTCAATGGGTCTGCTTGACCCAGATCAGCTGATCGGTGGCAAAACCTAGCGACTTCGCCTTGGCGACCAGGGCATCCACGTTGGCCTTGGGCGGATTGGGTGAGCGGGCGAGGATCCAGAGATAGTCGTGGTTGTAGCTGGTCACCAGCGAGAGCTGGTAATCGGGATCCAGTTCGATGACGTTGTAGCCACCGTAGAAGGGGCCGAAGAAGCTCACCTTGAGCCGTGCCTCATCCGGTTTGTCGACGAAGTAGGCCTTGCCCTCGGCTTCGCGCCAGTTGCCGTCGCTCTGCTTGCCGCGGTTGAGCACCTTGACCCCGCCATCGTCGCGCAGGCTGTAGGTGGCGCTCACCTGCTCCAGTCCGCGCTCGAAACCGTGGTCGAGGCGGGCGATTTCGTACCAGGTGCCAAGATAACGATCGAGCTGGAAGCCGGTAACGGGGCGGATGCCGTCAGCGAGGCCGGTACAGGCCGTCAGCAGGCAGGCAGTGAGCAGGCAAAGCAGTGCACGCATGAACAATTCCTCTCTGGTTATCCCTCTATGATGCGCAGCTGGCCTTCCCTAAAGCGGGAGGCCTGATCCGTCGGCGTGCTGCCGAAGAAGCGCTTGTACTCCCGGCTGAACTGGGAGTTGCTCTCGTAGCCGACCCTGGTCGCCGCGGTGCCCGCCTTGATGCCGTCGTGCAGCATCATCATCCGCGCCTTGTGGAGGCGAAACGACTTGATGTACTGCAGCGGCGAGGTGGCGGTGACCGCCTTGAAGTGGTGGTGGAAGGCGGAGACGCTCATGTTTACCTCCCGCGCCAGCTCTTCCATGGTCAGGTTGTCGGCGTAACGCGACTCTATCATACGCAGCACCCGGGCAATCTGGCCCACATGGTTGTGGCGATTGGCGAGTGCTTGCAATGCCGGGCCGCCCCCTTCGTGCAGGGCGTAGAACAGCATCTCCCGCACCGTCTGCGGCCCCAGTACCCGGGCGTGATGGGGCTTGTCCATCAGATCGATCAGCCGCTCGGCGGCGCAGAACATGGCCTCAGACAGGGGCACCGAGTGCACGCCGCTCTTTTGCGGGGCGGGGGCGGGCAGGGCATCCCCCAGCTCCAGCAGCAACTCCTGCAGGGTCACCAGGTTGATCTCGAGGGAGAAGCCGATGAGGGGTTGCTCGGGGGAGGCGAAGCACTCGCACTCGCAGGGCAGCGGCAGGGTCATCAGTAGGTAGTGGTTGGGGTCGTAGCGAAACACCTGGTCCGCCAGATAGCCCACCTTGTGCCCCTGCAGGATCACGATCATTCGCGGCTGATAGAGCACCGGGGTGCGGCCGTGGTATTCGGTGGTGTAGATGAGGCTCACCTGATCCACCGGCGAGGGGGTGATGCCGGGGGCGGTGACGTGGCGGGCCAGCTTGGCGGCGAGATCGGTGTAGCGGGTCTGCATGGGATACTCTTGGGTTCTGTTTTGGCTGCTTTGTAGGAATAGGCAAAAATAAAGCAGGATGTTGCCTTGATGGTATTGGTTGTCTGGAGAAAAATGCAATCACATTTTTGCGGCCTGGCCGCCAGATACTCACAAAGGCAATGTCGATGAACAACTTTACCCTGCATACCCCGACCAAGATCCTGTTCGGCAAGGGCCAGGTCGCCCAGCTGCGTGAACAGCTGCCGCGCGATGCCCGCATCCTCATCACCTACGGTGGCGGCAGCGTGGTGCGCAGCGGCCTGCTGGCCCAGATCCGCAGCGAGCTGGCCGGCATGACTCTGTTTGAATTCGGTGGCATCGAGCCCAACCCCACCTATGAAACCCTGATGGGAGCGGTCGAGCTGGCCCGCGCCGAGCGGGTCGACTTCCTGCTGGCCGTCGGCGGCGGCTCCGTGCTCGACGGCACCAAGTTCATCGCCGCGGCCGCCCACTATGATCCAGCCCGGGATCCCTGGCACATCCCCGAGACCGTGGGCAACGAAGTGCGCTCCGCCATCCCGCTCGGCGCCGTGCTGACCCTGCCGGCCACCGGCTCCGAGATGAACATGGGCGCCGTGGTGACCCGTCGCAGCAGCGGCGACAAGGTGCACTTCTTCTCACCGTTCGTGATGCCGCGCTTCGCCGTGCTCGATCCGGTGCTGACCTACACCCTGCCGGCCCGTCAGGTGGCCAATGGGGTGGTGGATGCCTTCATCCACATCCTGGAGCAGTACCTCACCTATCCGGTCAACGCCAAGGTGCAGGATCGTTTCGCCGAAGGTCTGCTGCTGACCCTGCTGGAAGAGGGCCCCAAGGCACTGGTGGAACCGGAAAACTACGAAGTGCGCGCCAACATCATGTGGAGCGCCACCCTGGCGCTGAACGGCCTGATCGGGGCCGGCGTACCGCAGGACTGGGCGACCCACATGCTGGGCCACGAGATCACCGCCCTGCACGGCCTCGACCACGCCCAGACCCTGGCGGTGGTGCTGCCGGCCCTGCTGCAGGCCAAGCGTCAGCAGAAACACGCCAAGCTGCTGCAATACGCCGAGCGAGTGTGGGATCTGCGCAGCGGCAGTGACGCGGAGCGCGTCGATGGCGCCATCGCCGCCACCCGCGACTTCTTCGAGCGGATGGGGATCAAGACCCGGCTGCGGGATTACGGTGTGGCGGACGCAGGAATTGATACCTTGCTCGGCAAGCTGGCGGAACACGGCATGACCGCCATCGGCGAGCACGGCGATATCGACCTGGTGCAGAGCCAGCATATTTATGAGGCGGCCTGGTAAGCGGGGCGCACTGGTCCGTCACCATCGAAACGATTAAATAGCAGGGGCCGGATCCGCTCATTTGGCGGGTAGCTGGCCCCTTGTCTGTTACAAAACAGTTACTTTTTTCGTTTTCGGCCCGATATCTGTGATCCGTGCGGATTTCGTAAGAACAAAAAGCGCTAAGATAGAGGGCCGGTAAAACATTTTTTTTGACTGGTTGGATCACTTTTTCCAGCGCTTTTTACTGGTATAAGTCGCTAATTTGGTTTGTTTTTTTAAATCATGGTCCGGGACGGGCTGAATTCTGTACGCGCCCCGCCGGGACTGCGGTTGTAATAAAACTCCAAAATTTGATACTAATCACCTTCGCGCCTGAAAAGCGGGGGCCTGGCCATGACAGGAGGTTGAGGTAAAGCCTACTGATTTTCATAACAAAGGGCCCGTGACCTGCACTTTGGTCATGTCTTGTTTCGCCAGAAATGCGACACTGGGCAGCGATTGTTTATTAACCATCAGGGAATAGTCATGCAGATTGGAATACCGAGAGAGAGTCTCGCCGGTGAGACCCGGGTCGCAGCGACCCCGGCCACCGTTGAGCAGCTGAAAAAGCTCGGCTTCGAGGTCGCCATCGAGGCCGGTGCCGGCCTGCTGGCCAGCTTCGATGATGCCGCCTTCGAGGCTGCCGGTGCCAACGTGGTGCCGAGCGTCTGGCAAGCCGACCTCATCTTCAAGGTCAATGCGCCGACCGATGCCGAGATCGCACAAATTAAAGATGGTGCCACCCTGGTGAGCTTCATCTGGCCTGCCCAGAACCCTGAGCTGGTCAAGAAGCTGTCCGCGCGCAACATCAATGTGATGGCGATGGACATGGTGCCGCGGATCTCCCGTGCCCAGTCCCTCGATGCCCTCTCCTCCATGGCCAACATCGGTGGCTATCGCGCCGTGGTGGAAGCTGCGCACCAGTTTGGTCGCTTCTTCACCGGCCAAATCACCGCAGCCGGCAAGGTGCCACCCGCCAAGGTACTGGTGATCGGTGCCGGCGTCGCCGGTCTGGCCGCCATCGGTACTGCCGGTTCCCTCGGTGCCATCGTGCGTGCGTTCGATACCCGTCTGGAAGTGGCCGAGCAGATCGAGTCCATGGGTGGCGAGTTCCTCAAGCTGGACTTCGGTGGCGAGGATGGCTCCTCCTCCGACGGTTACGCCAAGGTGATGAGCGAAGAGTTCATCGCGGCCGAGATGGCGCTGTTTGCCCAGCAAGCCAAGGAAGTGGACATCATCATCACTACCGCCCTGATCCCGGGCAAGCCGGCACCCAAGCTGATCACCAAAGAGATGGTGGACAGCATGAAGCCGGGTTCGGTGATCGTGGACATGGCCGCTCAGGCTGGCGGCAACTGTGAATACACTGTGCCGGGTGAACTGCATGTCACCGGCAACGGCGTTAAGGTGATCGGTTACACCGATCTGCCGGGCCGCCTGCCTGCCCAATCCTCCCAGCTCTACGGTACCAACCTGGTCAACCTGATGAAGCTGATGTGCAAGGAGAAGGACGGCAACGTCGCCATCAACTTCGAAGACGTGGTGCAGCGCAACATGACGGTGATCCAGGCCGGTGAAGTGACCTTCCCGCCGCCCGCCATCTCGGTCTCTGCCGCCCCGCAAAAACCGGCTGCCGCCAAACCGGCCGCCAAGAAGGAAGCGGCCAAGCCCTCCAACAAGAAGTTCGTGTTCGGTGCCCTTGGCATCGCCGCCTTCGGTTGGGTTGCTGCCGTGGCGCCTGCGGCGTTCCTCTCCCACTTCACCGTATTCATCCTGGCCTGCGTGGTCGGTTACTACGTGGTGTGGAACGTCTCTCACGCCCTGCACACGCCGCTGATGTCGGTCACCAATGCCATCTCCGGCATTATCGTGGTCGGTGCCCTGCTGCAGATTGGGCAAGGGTCGACCCTGGTCACCGCATTGGCCTTCGTCGCCGTGCTGATTGCCAGTATCAACATCTTCGGTGGCTTCACCGTCACTCAGCGCATGCTGAAGATGTTCCGTAAGGATTAAGGGGGTTTAACGTGTCTCAAGGACTGGTAACAGCATCCTATATCGTTGCCGCCGTGCTCTTCATCCTCAGTCTCGCGGGACTGTCGAAGCAAGAGACGGCCAAGCATGGCAACCTGTTCGGTATCGCGGGGATGGCCATCGCCCTGCTCGCGACCGTGTTCAACCCGGAAACCAGTGGCGTGCACTGGATCATTCTGGCCATGGTGATCGGCGGTGCCATCGGCGTGCGTCTGGCGCTCAAGGTCGAGATGACCGAGATGCCCGAGCTGGTGGCCGTGCTGCACAGCTTCGTGGGTATGGCGGCCGTGCTGGTGGGCTTCAACAGCTTCATCGATCTGCACCCCTCAGCGCCTGCTGAAGTGGTCGTGTCCGTCGGTTCCAACCTGGATGCCACCCTGGCAGCCGCGCGCGCGGCGTTCGAGCAGGCGGCCAGCGTCGCCCAGGTCGAGCACCTCTCCGGCGCCATGCTGAACATCCACCTGGTCGAGATCTTCCTCGGCGTCTTCATCGGTGCGGTGACCTTCACCGGTTCCGTGGTGGCGTTCGGCAAGCTGCGTGGTCTCATCTCCTCCAAGCCGCTGATGCTGCCGCACCGCCACAAGCTGAACCTGCTGGCCGTGGTCGCCTCGCTGGCGCTGATGGTCTACTTCGTCAACGCCGGTGGCTCCACCTTCGCCCTGCTGGTGATGACCCTGATCGCCTTCGCCTTCGGCTGGCACCTGGTGGCTTCCATCGGTGGCGCCGACATGCCGGTGGTGGTCTCCATGCTGAACTCCTACTCCGGTTGGGCGGCAGCGGCGGCGGGCTTCATGCTCTCCAATGACCTGCTGATCGTGGTGGGTGCGCTGGTGGGTTCCTCCGGTGCGATCCTCTCTTACATCATGTGCAAGGCGATGAACCGCTCCTTCATCTCGGTGATCGCCGGTGGCTTCGGCTCCGACGGCGTGGCCTCCACGGCCGACCAGGAGATGGGCGAATACCGCGAAACCAGCGCTGAAGACGTGGCTGACCTGCTGAAGAACTCCAGCTCCGTCATCATCACCCCGGGCTACGGCATGGCGGTGGCACAGGCCCAGTACCCGGTGGCTGAAATCACCCAGAAGCTGCGTGATCGCGGCGTCAAGGTGCGCTTCGGTATCCACCCGGTGGCCGGTCGTCTGCCAGGCCACATGAACGTGCTGCTGGCGGAAGCGAAAGTCCCGTATGACATCGTGCTGGAAATGGACGAGATCAACGAAGACTTCAGCGATACCGACACCGTGCTGGTGATCGGTGCCAACGACACCGTCAACCCGGCCGCCATGGAAGATCCGGGCAGCCCCATCGCCGGCATGCCGGTGCTGGAAGTGTGGAAGGCGCAGAACGTCATCGGCTTCAAGCGCTCCATGAACACTGGCTATGCCGGCGTGCAGAACCCGTTGTTCTTCAAGGAGAACACCCAGATGCTGTTCGGCGATGCCAAGGCCAGCGTCGAGGCTATCCTGAAAGCGCTGTAAGCGCCGGAGAGGAAAGCAAAAAAGGAGGCTCCGGCCTCCTTTTTTATTACTCACTTTTTGGTATATCCTCAGCCAATACACAGAGGAGATCACTGCATGGTGTGGCGTAAAGGATGGATCCTGCTTTGCCTCTGGTGGGGGTGGGCGGCACAGGCGAGCGAGCCACCGACTCTGACCCTGCTGACCGAGCTGTGGCCGCCCTATGTGATGCGGCTCGATGACGGCAGCCTGGGCGGTGCCGATCTGGAGCTGGCCCGCACCGTGCTCAAGCGGATGGGTTACCGGACCACGGTCAAGGTACTGCCCTGGAAGCGGGTGCTGCAGGAGGCCAGGTTCCAGCGTGGCGATGCCATCGTCGATGCCTTCTTCGAAGAGCGCCGGCTGGAGTGGTTGCACTATCCGGATGAACCCCTCTCCCAGAGTGGGGAGGTGCTCTTCTTCCCGTTCGCCCGGCCCGTCGACTTCCAGGGGCTGGCCAGCCTCAAGGGGTTGCGTATCGGTACCCAGGCCGACTACGCCTACGGCGAGGAGTTCCTCACCTCGGCCCTGTTTACCCGGGTGGCCATGACCGGGGAGAGCAACATGATCAAGCAGTTGCACCTGATGATGGCGGGGCGGCTCGATGGGGTCGTGATGAACCAGATGGTGGGCCGTTACCTGCTCAAGGGGCAGGGGTTGCAGGATCAGGTCGGCCACAGCGAAAAACTGGTGAGCGAGAGCAACCGCAATTTCCTCGCCTTTACCCACAGGCCCGGCAACGAACGGCTGGCCTATCAGTTCTCCCTCGCCCTCAAGGCCTTCAAACAGACCCCCGAATATCAATCCCTGCTGACCCGTTACGGGCTCTGACGCCTTCCGCTGCCGGCTGAACCAGGTCGGCAGCGACCTGCCGTGCGCTTGTTCACATTTTGTGGCACTTCACCGACAGTTGGGCATAATGCCTGCGCAAAAAGCGAAGCGGTTCAAATTTATTTGAGTCCCATTGCTTTAGAGTTACCAAAAGTTGATCGGATTGCCCAACGACTCAGGCGGCCCCGATCATCGGTTCGGCCCTCGACCGGCTGCAGCCGACCCGGCATCTCCCGCCATACTGGTTAGATGTCGCTCCGCCATTGTGGAGCGGACAGCACAATGACAAGCCCGCATCGGGCACCGTGAACATGAGACACATCGCAATGAAAGCACAATGGACCGACTTTATTACCCTGCTCAAGCGTGAAGTGGTGCCGGCCCTTGGCTGCACCGAACCCATGTCGGTGGCGCTGGCGGCGGCCAACTGCCGCAAGCTGCTGGGGCAGGTGCCGACCCGCGTCAGCGTCTGGGTCAGCGGCAATCTGTTCAAGAACGGCATGGGGGTCGGCGTGCCGGGTACCGGCATGATAGGTCTGCCGGTGGCGGCCGCCGTCGGCATCACCGGCGGCAACCCGGATGCCGGGCTGGAGGTGCTCAAGACTCTCACGCCGGAGCAGGTCGACGCCGCCAAGGCGCTGCTGCCCGCCATCAAGGTGGACGTGAAGGACGTGCCGGACGTGCTCTACGCCGAGGTGCTGGCACAGGTGGAGGGACACAGCGCCCGGGTGGTGATCTGTACCGATCATACCCGCATCATCCTGATGGAGCGTGACGGCGAGGTGCTGATGGCGCAGGACAGCGCCCCCGGCGTGCAGATCCAGGCCGCCCCTTCCAGCAAGCCAGCCATGACCCTGCGCGAGATTGTCGAGTTCGCCCTGCAGGTGCCCCTGGCCGAGATCGACTTCATCCGCGAGGCGGCCACCATGAACCAGGCGCTGGCAGATGAAGGGTTGCAGGGGTATGGCCTGCGCATCGGCAAGATCCTCACCGAGCAGGTGGAGCGCAAGCTGCTCTCCGATGACCTGATGACCCTGGCCATGCGCTTGTCGTCTGCCGCCTCCGATGCGCGGATGGATGGCGCCATGCTGCCCGCCATGTCCAATTCGGGCTCCGGCAACCAGGGCATTGCCGCCACCATGCCGGTGGTGGCGGCTGCCCGCTTCCTCCAGGCGAGCGACGAGCAGCTGACCCGGGCGCTGGTGATGAGCCATCTGGTGGCCATCTACATCAAGACTTACCAGAACAAGCTGTCGGCCCTCTGTGCCGCCAGCACCGCCGCCATGGGGGCGGGGGCCGCCATCACCTGGCTGCTGGGCGGCCAGTTCGAGCAAATTAGTCACTGCATCAACAACATGATCGGCGACGTTTCCGGTATCATCTGCGACGGCGCGGGCAGCGCCTGTTCCATGAAGGTCTCTACTTCCACCTCGGCGGCGGTCAAATCGTCGCTGATGGCCATCAACAACCTGCACGTGCCCCAGAGCGAAGGCATCGTCTCCGACGACGTGGATCAGACCATCGCCAACCTGGGTCGCCTCTCCAAACAGGGGATGCTGGATACCGATATCGAGATCATCAACATCATGCGGGCCAAGCAACAAGGCAAGGCCGAGTGATGCAAGAGGGTGGCGCAGGCCACCCTCCGTTTTTCTGCCTGTTGACGCCACCCCGGCCACACCGGGGGGCGGGCCGCCACGATGCGGCACGTTTCAGGGGAGAGTGCGCACTGGGCACTCGCCCGTACACCTCGGGCCCGGCCCGATCATTTGGGGAATATCGTCATGACTCTTAGCGTTATAGGTAATCTGGCCATCCTGGTCATGTTGCTGCTGTTTCTCTATCGGTTGCAGCAAACCCACGTCAGCTTCACCCGCCGGGTCTTCTCGGGGCTGGGGCTGGGCATCCTGTTTGGCGCCGCCCTGCAGCTGCTCTACGGCGCCGGTTCCGACGTGCTGGTACAGACCGGCGACTACCTGGACATCGTCGGCAGCGGCTACGTGAAGCTGCTGCAGATGATCATCACGCCGCTCATCATGGTCTCCATCATCGGGGCCATCCTCAAGCTCAACGGCGGCACCGCACTCGGCAAGATCAGCGCCATGACCATAGGCGTGCTGATCTTCACCACCATGATTGCCGCCGGGGCGGGCATCCTGATGTCCAACCTGTTCGGCCTGACTGCCGAGGGGCTCACCGCTGGCGCTGCCGAGACCGCCCGTGGCGCGGCCCTGCAGACCACCCTCGGCAGTGTCGAGAGCATGTCCTTTGCCAAGATGGTGCTGGAGTTCATCCCGGCCAACCCCTTCCTCGACATGACGGGCGCGCGCAAGACCTCCACCATCGCCGTGGTGATCTTCTCCATCTTCATTGGCCTCTCCGCCACCGGCATCGCCCGCAAGAAACCGGAGATCTTCGCGAGCTTCGGTCACTTCATGCAGGTCGCCCACGTCATCGTGATGCGGATGGTGACCCTGGTGCTGCGCCTCACCCCCTACGGTGTACTGGCGCTGATGACCAAGGTGGTGTCCGGCTCCAACTACGCCGACATCCTCAATCTGCTCAACTTCGTACTGGCCTCCTACGGCGCCATCGCCATCATGTTTGCGGTGCACCTGCTGCTGGTGGCGCTGGTGGGCATCAACCCGGCCCGCTTCCTCAAGAAGATCATGCCGGTGCTGGCCTTTGCCTTCACCTCCCGGACCAGTGCGGGTTCGATCCCGATGAACGTGCAGACCCAGACCAAGGCGCTCGGCATTCCTGAGGGGATCGCCAACTTCGCCGCCTCGTTCGGTTCGACCATCGGCCAGAACGGCTGCGCCGGCATCTATCCGGCCATGCTGGCGGTCATGATTGCGCCTACCGTGGGGGTCAACCCCATGGATCCGGGCTTCATCATGACCCTGATCGCCATCATCACCGTCAGCTCCTTCGGGGTAGCCGGCATTGGCGGCGGTGCCACCTTCGCCGCCTTGATCGTGCTCTCCGCGCTGGACTTCCCGGTGGCGCTGGCCGGTCTGCTGATCTCCATCGAGCCGCTGATCGACATGGGTCGTACTGCGCTGAACGTCTCCGGCTCCATCACCGCCGGTACCGTCACCAGCCGTCTGCTGGGGGAGACCGACATGGCGGTGTTCAACAGCGAGCATGAGGTGTGTCTGGACGGCGAAGAGTCCACCATCTGATCCG
The DNA here is from genome assembly GCF_027705405.1 of Aeromonas sp. QDB34. Classification (NCBI taxonomy): domain Bacteria; kingdom Pseudomonadati; phylum Pseudomonadota; class Gammaproteobacteria; order Aeromonadales; family Aeromonadaceae; genus Aeromonas; species Aeromonas sp. QDB34. The sequence continues at coordinate 149,291 of NZ_JAPDBT010000008.1, forward strand.
CCTGTCCGGGGGGGGCGACCCCTGCCCCGGCGAGCAACCAATGAAGAGAGCGGGGAGGGCATGCCCTCCCCGTTGCATGGAAAGGAGCGAGTATGAGAATCGTGATCATCGGTGGCGAAGCCGCCGGCATGAGTGCGGCGGCCAAGGCGCGCCGGCTGGCCAAAGAGGCCGACATCGTGGTGTATGAGGCGTCCGAGGTGATCTCCTTCGGTGCCTGTGGTCTGCCCTATTTCGTTGGCGACGAGTTTCAGGAGCCCGGCTACATGGCCGAGTTCACCCCGGAGCAGTTCGCCGCCAAGGGGATCGAGGTCAAGACCGGCCACCGGGTGCTGGGCCTGGATGCTGCCGCGCAGACGCTGACCGTCGAGCACAAGGGCGACATCTTCACCGATCGTTACGATCGGCTGATGATAGCCACCGGCGCCCGCGAAGTGATGCCCCCCATCCCCGGCCTGAAGCAGGAGGGGGTATTCGGTCTGCGTCGGATGGCTGACGGGCTGGCGCTGAAGGCCGCCGTGCAGGACAAGAACAATCGCCGCGCCCTGGTGATCGGTTCCGGCTTTATCGGGCTGGAGGTGGTGGAGGCACTGGTGCATCAGGGTAAAGAAGTGCGCCTGATCGAGCTGGCGGAGCGGGTCATTCCAGAGGCGTTTGACGAGGAGATCACCCAGCATATCGAGACCGAGCTGCGTGAGCAGGGAGTCTCCCTTCATCTTGGCGAGCGAGTTGAAGCGCTGCTTGGAGAGGGCCGGGTGACCGGCGTGCGTACCAGCCATGGCGAGTACGAGGCCGATATCGTGGTGGTCTGCACCGGGGTCAAACCCAATACCGAGTTCCTGGCCGACACCGGCATCGAGCGGCTCGGCAACGGCGCCATCAAGGTGGACCGGCAGGGGCGCAGCTCGCTGACCAACGTCTGGTCGGCCGGCGACTGTGCCAGCGTCTGGCACAGCGTCAAGCAGCAGCAGGTCTATGTGCCGCTCGCCACCATCGCCAACAAGCTGGGCCGCATGGTGGGCGAGAACCTGGCGGGGGCCGAGCAGGAGTTCCCGGGCACTCTGGGGTCTGCCGCGCTCAAGGTGTTGGGGCTGGAGGCAGGCCGCACCGGTCTATCCGAGCAGGAAGCCAAGGCGATGGGCATCGACTATCGCACCGTGGTGATCAAGGACAAGTGCCACACCAACTACTGCCCTGGCCAGTCCGACATTCATGTCAAGCTGGTCTATGAGGCAGGCAGCAAGCGGCTGCTGGGGGGGCAGATCCTCGGTCGCAAGGGGGCGGTACACCGCATCGACGCGCTGGCGGTCGCCATCACCATGGGGGTGACCACCGAGCAGCTAGGCATGCTGGACTTTGCCTACGCGCCGCCTTTCTCCCGCACCTGGGATGCCCTCAACGTGGCGGGCAACGTCGCCAAGTAACGCACGGCATGACGGCGTGGCTGATGTGCGCCGTCTCTCCCCATGCCGCCGGCACGGGGGGGAAGGGGCTGATGGTCATGTCATCCATGAAAAGCGCCCATAAAAAAACCGGAGCCAGTGGCTCCGGTTTTTCATTGCGTTGCTGCGAGTCAGCCGCGGCCGAGACGATTGTCCGGGTAGTTCTTGGCCAGCACTTCGCGGGCATGCTGGGCCAGGGTCGGCATCTTCAGGCTGTCGTAGGAGTTGATCATGATCTCCAGCGCCTTCTCGGTTTCGGCCGTGTCGGGATAGGTCTCGACGATCAGCTTGGCGCGGTTGGCGGCGGCGATCAGCGCATCGCGCTTCACGTAGTACTCGGCCACGCTCAGGTCGTAACGGGCAAGCCGGTTCTTCAGACCGATCATGCGGGCACGGGCATCGGCGGCATAGACGCTGTTGGGATAGTTCTGCAACAGGGTCTTGAAGTCCTGGAAGGCCTGACGGGCATAGGAGGGGTCTTTGTCGTCCCGATTGATGCCCAGGAAGTCCTGGAAGAAGTTGTAATCGCCAGCCATGTTGGTCAGACCGCGCATGTAGAATACGTAGTCGATATTTTTATGCGCCGGATTGAGGCGGATAAAACGGTCGATATTGGCGATCGCCTGGGCAGTATCGTCCTGCTTGTAGTAGGCGTAAATGAGGTCGAGCTGAACCTGGTTGGAGTAGGCGCCGAAAGGATAGCGCGAGTCCAAAGCTTCCAGTAACTCGATAGCATTCAGGTAGTTACCGGCATCCAGCTTGAGGCGTGCTTTCTGGTACAGGGTCTCCGGCGGTTCGTCCGGTACCTTGGGTTTGGTGCTGGAACAGCCTGTGATCAAGGTAGCGACCAAGGCGAGCGACATCAGCAGGTGAGACTTCTTTCCCATCAACAACATCCGGTCCATTTCCACGAAATTGGCAAAGTATCCGTTATGCTTGGCTAAAAGAAAAGCTAGAATACCCGGATTATTTCGAATTGATACCCCCCGCTCAAGAGACCATACATGAGCCAGCATATTGAACTGACAGGCGAATTCCAGGATCACCAATTCGGGCAGCGACTCGACCAGGCCCTGGCCGAATTGTTTCCAGACTACTCCCGCACCCGCATCAAGGAGTGGATTTTACAGGACAGAGTGACCCTGGATGGTCAGGTTGCCAATACCCCGCGCGAGAAAGTGCTGGCCGGGCAGAAGGTACATGTGGATGTCGAGCTGGCGGATGATACCCGTTGGGATGCCCAGAACATCGAGCTCAACATCGTCTATGAAGATGAACACATTCTGGTGATCGACAAGCCGGCTGGTCTGGTGGTTCACCCGGGCGCCGGCACGCCGGATGGCACCATTCTCAACGCCCTGCTGCACCGCTACCCCGCCATCGCTGAGGTGCCCCGCGCCGGTATCGTGCACCGTCTGGATAAAGACACCACCGGTCTGATGGTGGTCGCCAAGACCATTCCGGCCCAGACCCACCTGGTGGAGGCGCTGCAGGCGCGCCAGATCACCCGTGAGTACGAAGCCATCGCCATCGGTCACATGACCGCCGGCGGCACCGTCGATGCCCCCATCGGCCGTCACCCGACCCAGCGTACCCACATGGCCGTGGTGCCCAATGGGCGCGAGTCCGTCACCCACTACCGGGTGCACGAGAAATTCCGTGGCCACACCCGTCTGCGGCTGCGACTGGAAACCGGTCGTACCCACCAGATCCGCGTCCACATGGCCCACATCAAGCACCCGCTGGTGGGGGATCCCGCTTACGGTGGCCGTCTGCGTCTGCTGCGCAACGCCACCCCCGAGCTGACCGAGGCCCTGCGTGGCTTCCATCGTCAGGCACTGCATGCCACCATGCTGAAGCTGGCGCACCCTATTACGGGTGAAGTGATGGAATGGCACTCCCCCACGCCGCAGGACATGCTGGACCTGATGGAAGTGCTGAGGGCGGATACCCTGGCCAATCCGGACGATTTAGTCTGGAATTGATGAGCTGATGGAAGTGCTGCGCACCAAGATCGCCCTGGCCAATCCAGACGATCTGGTCTGGAACTGATGAAGAGGGCGGCTCTGCGACGATTCCTGCCGTAACCCGCCCTGCATGACCTGATATGGGGCCCCTTGACTGGTTGCAGCCAAGGGGCCCCGTTTTATATGAAGGAAAGGAGCCACAGATGAAATGGATCGAACCCGACTGGCCGGCACCGGCCAAGGTCCGCGCCCTGTCGACCACCCGTGACGGCGGTATCAGCGAGGGGGTCTTTGCCTGCCTCAACCTGGGGGCCCACGTGGGGGACGAGCCGGCACGGGTCGAGGCCAACCGGACCCGGCTGCAGCAGGCGGCGGGGATCCCCGGCACGCTCAACTGGCTCAATCAGGTGCACGGCACCGCGGTGCATTCCGTCAGCCGCGACTATGACTGTGCGCCAGATGCGGATGCCGCCTGTGCTCGTGAGGCGGATCAGGCCTGCATCGTGATGACCGCCGACTGCCTGCCGGTGCTGTTCTGCGATCGGGCCGGTACCGTGGTGGCCGCCGCCCACGCCGGCTGGCGCGGGCTGCAGGGTGGCGTGCTGGAGGCGAGCATCGCCGCCATGGGCTGCGAGCCGGGTGAGATCCTGGCCTGGCTGGGTCCGGCCATCGGCCCCACTGCGTTTGAAGTGGGTGGCGAGGTGCGCGAGGCCTTTATGGCCGAGCAGGCCGAGGCGGTGGCTGCGTTCGTCCCTTCGCCCAATGAAGGGAAATGGCTGGCGGATATCTACCAGCTGGCCCGGCTGCGCCTCGCTCGCGCCGGTGTCACCGCCGTCTATGGCGGCGAATACTGCACCTTCAGCGACAGCGAACAGTTCTACTCTTATCGTCGCAATGGCCAGACCGGTCGCATGGCCTCGATTATCTGGCTGGTGCCCTGACGACGCTCCCCGCCCTGCATCTTGCCGGGCGGGGATCCTGCCTGCTTCCCGCTTTGCAGAAAAAATAACCAGCCTCGCCCCTTGAAATAGTCCGTACGGGCCTCATCTTTCATCTCAGAAAGTTATGTTGTTTGCCGCGCAAGCGGCGTCTGTCTTGAAAGGGGGAGTGCAATGCGCCTCGATCGCCTGACCAGCAAATTCCAGATTGCTATTTCCGATGCCCAGTCTCTTGCGCTGGGTCGTGACCACCAATTCATCGAACCCGTTCACCTGATGACCGCCCTGGTCAATCAGGATGGCGGCTCCATCCGTCCGCTGCTCACCCTGACCGGGATGGATATCAATGCCCTGCGCTCGCGCCTCGGCGAGGAGCTGGATCGCCTGCCGCGCGTCAGCGGCGTGGAAGGGGACGTGCAGCTCTCCAACGGCCTCGGCCGGCTGCTCAACGTCTGCGACAAGCTGGCTCAGCAGCGCAAGGATCAGTTCATCTCATCCGAGCTGTTCGTGCTGGCTGCCCTCGATGAGAAGGGCACGCTGGGCGAGCTGCTGCGCGCTCAGGGGCTGACCAAGGAGAAGCTCGAAGCGGCCATTGACAAGGTGCGTGGCGGCAAGAAGGTGGAAGATGCCAACGCCGAGGAGAATCGCCAGGCGCTGGAGAAATACACCATCGATCTGACCGAGAGGGCCGAGATCGGCAAACTCGACCCGGTGATCGGCCGTGATGACGAGATCCGCCGCACCATCCAGGTGCTGCAACGCCGTACCAAGAACAACCCGGTGCTGATCGGTGCCCCCGGCGTCGGCAAGACCGCCATCGTCGAAGGGCTGGCCCAGCGCATCATCAATGGCGAGGTACCGGAGGGGCTCAAGAACAAGCGGGTGCTGTCGCTCGACATGGGGGCGCTGGTGGCCGGTGCCAAGTATCGTGGCGAGTTCGAGGAGCGGCTCAAGGCCGTGCTGAACGATCTGGCCAAGGAGGAGGGCAACGTCATCCTCTTCATCGATGAGCTGCACACCATGGTCGGCGCTGGCAAGGGTGAAGGCGCCATGGATGCGGGCAACATGCTCAAACCGGCGCTGGCCCGTGGCGACCTGCACTGTGTCGGTGCCACCACCCTGGATGAGTACCGCCAGTACATCGAGAAGGATGCCGCGCTGGAGCGCCGCTTCCAGAAGGTGCTGGTGGAGGAGCCGAGCGTGGAGGACACTATCGCCATCCTGCGCGGCCTGAAGGAGCGTTATGAACTGCACCACCACGTGCAGATCACTGATCCCGCCATCGTGGCGGCGGCCCAGCTGTCGCACCGCTATATCGCGGATCGCCAGCTGCCGGACAAGGCTATCGACCTCATCGACGAGGCGGCGGCCAGCATCCGGCTGCAGATCGACTCCAAGCCCGAGTCCCTCGACCGGCTCGAGCGGCGCATCATCCAGCTCAAGCTGGAGCAGCAGGCGCTGATGAAGGAGGACGATGACGCCAGCCGCAAGCGTCTCGAGCTGATCAATCAGGAAATCAGCGAAAAAGATCGCGAATACAACGAGCTGGACGAGGTGTGGAAGGCCGAGAAGGCCGCCCTCGCCGGCACCCAGCACATCAAGGCGGCCCTCGAACAGGCCCGTCAGGATCTCGACGTGGCGCGCCGCGCAGGCGATCTGGGCCGCATGTCCGAGCTGCAGTACGGCCGCATTCCGGAGCTGGAGAAACAGCTGGATCTCGCCACCCAGGCCGAGATGCAGGAGACCAGCCTGCTGCGCAACCGGGTCACCGACGTGGAGATAGCCGACGTCTTGGCCCGCTGGACCGGCATTCCGGTCGCCCGCATGCTGGAAGGGGAGCGTGACAAGCTGCTGCGGATGGAAGATCAGCTGCACAGCCGGGTGATCGGCCAGGAGGAGGCGGTCGAGGCGGTTTCCAACGCCATTCGCCGCTCCCGCGCCGGGCTGTCCGATCCGAACCGCCCCATCGGCTCCTTCCTGTTCCTGGGGCCCACCGGGGTGGGCAAGACCGAGCTGTGCAAGGCGCTGGCCGAGTTCCTGTTCGATACCCAGGATGCCATGGTGCGGATCGACATGTCGGAGTTCATGGAGAAACACAGCGTGGCCCGTCTGGTGGGGGCGCCTCCGGGATACGTGGGTTACGAGGAGGGCGGTTATCTGACCGAGGCGGTACGCCGTCGCCCCTACTCGGTGATCCTGCTGGATGAAGTGGAGAAGGCACACCCGGATGTGTTCAACATCCTGCTGCAGGTGCTGGACGATGGCCGCCTGACCGATGGTCAGGGTCGTACCGTCGATTTTCGCAACTCGGTGGTGATCATGACCTCCAACCTCGGGTCGGATCTCATTCAGGAGCACCACTCCGAGAAGGATTACGACGAGATGAAGGGCATGCTGATGGAGGTGCTGACCCGCAGCTTCCGGCCGGAGTTCATCAACCGGATCGACGAGACCGTGGTGTTCCACCCGCTCGGCGAGGAGCACATCAAGTCCATCGCCCGCATCCAGCTCAAGAGCCTGATGGGTCGACTGGAGGCCCAGGGTTACGAGGTGGAGGTGAGCGAGGCGCTGCTCGAGAAGCTGGTGCACGCCGGGTTCGATCCCGTCTACGGGGCGCGTCCCCTCAAGCGGGCGATCCAGCACAAGGTAGAGAACCCGCTGGCGCAGGCGTTGCTCTCCGGCCGTATCGTGCCGGGCAAAAAGCTGGTGCTGGGGGCCGACAGCAATGGCCTCACCATGACCCAGTAATGGGATTGTCGATGAAAAACGCAGGCCTCGTGCCTGCGTTTTGTTTTCAGGGGAAGCGAGATGCTGAAGTTTTCCGTGCTGGTGGACGACGACGTTCATCTGCCTGGCTGTCTGCCCGAGCGAGGGTTGGCGCTGCTGCTGGAGTGTGACGGCCTCAGGGTGCTGTTCGACAGCGGCCGTGGCCGGGCGCTGTGCCACAACGCCGCCGTGATGGGGATCGATCTCGCCTCGCTCACCCATGTGGTGCTCTCCCACGGTCATTATGACCATGTGGGCGGGGTCGGCTCGCTGCCCGTCTATCCAAGACCCATTCCGCTCATCGCCTGTCCGGATGTGTTCTGCGAGCGGGGCTACTTCCTGTCGCTGCCCTTCTGGCGGCGCAACCTCTATCGCCTGTCGGGGGCGCTGGCTCGGGAGTCGCTGCCGGCCAAGGGCTTGCTCCCCCACTGCTCGGCCGAGCCGGTGTGGCTCTCGGATCGTCTGGTGTTCCTCGGCAGCATTGTGCGGCGCGACCGGGCTGCGCCTTCGCTGCTCGGCTACATAGTGCGGGGTGGGCGGGTGGAGAAAGACCTCATCAGCGACGATTCGGCGCTGGCCTACAAGAGCGAGCAGGGGCTCATCGTCTTTATCGGCTGTGGCCACGCCGGGGTCGAGAACATCATTGAGCGGGCCAAGGAGGTGTGTGGCGACGAGCGGATCCACGCCGTCATCGGCGGCCTGCACCTGAAGTTTTCCGGCCCACAGCGGGCGGTGGCGCTCGGTGCCTATCTGCAGGAAGAGGCGGTGGATCGGTTGTTTGCCTGCCACTGCACCGGCAGCAGAAAGGCAGGGTTGCCGCGCCAGTGCCAGATCGGGGCGGGTTTTGAGCACAGTTTTTCGGCGTAAAAAAAAACGGCAATCCGAAGATTGCCGGGAGGAATGTAGTGAAGCGACCTGACGTGGGTTGAGCGGGTCGCAGGGGCAAGCCCCCGATTGCGAAGCGCGGCCACTGCTGGCCTCGCTTCTTACAGCCTGCCGGGGATGCGCTCGCTCAACCCCGACGGCCACTTGCCTGTTGCCATGCCCGCGCGATGACGCCGGCATGGCTTTCATTCGTTACAGCATGCCTTGCACGGCGGCTTTCATCTCGGCCGGCCAGACGCCGACCTGTACCTGACCGATATGCTCCTTTTGCAGCAACAGCATGGCCAGACGGGATTGGCCGATGCCGCCACCGATGGTTTGCGGCATCCGAGCGGCCAGCAGATCCTGGTGCCAGTCGTACTGCAGGCGATCCTCGTCACCGGTGATGGCCAGCTGGCGGCGCAGCGCCTCGGCGTCGACCCGGATCCCCATGGAGGAGATCTCGAAGCTGTCTTGCAGCACCGGGTTCCACACCAGGATGTCACCGTTCAGACCGGCCAGACCCAGCTCGCTGTGGCTGCTCCAGTCGTCGTAGTCCGGGGCACGCACGTCGTGGCGCTCACCGTGGGAGAGGGCACCGCCGATGCCGATCAGGAATACGGCACCCAGCTCCTTGGCGATGGCCCGCTCGCGCCCCTTGGCATCGAGGTCCGGGTAGCGGGTCAGCAGCTCTTCGCTGTGCAGGAACTGGATCTCGGCCGGCAGGAAGGGGGTCAGCTCGTGCTCGGCGCAGACCGCGCGCTCGGTGGCCTTGATGGCAGCCCAGATGCCGCGCACGGTTTCCTGCAGGTAGGCCAGGTCACGGCGCTCGCTCGGCATCACCTTCTCCCAGTCCCACTGATCCACGTAGACGGAGTGGATGGGGGTGAGGCGATCCTCGTCCGGACGCAGCGCCTTCATGTGGGTGTAGATGCCTTCGCCCGGGCCGAAACCGAAGCGACCCAGGGTCTGGCGCTTCCACTTGGCCAGTGAATGGACTACTTCGTAGCTGTGCTCAGGCAGGGTCTTCACCTTGACCTGCACCGCATTCTCGTGGCCAGAGAGGTTGTCCTGAGTGCCATCACCTACCCGGCTCAGGATGGGGGCTTGCACCTCCATCAGACCCAGTTGCTGGGCGAGTTGGCGGGAGAACATCTCTTTGACGAAGCTGATCTGTTGCTGGCTGCGAATGTAGTGCTGTTTCATGCTGAATACCTGTCTTGAACCCGTTGGATGTGAGGATTCTTCAACAGATTGCCAACTAAATTCAATATTCGATAATAGAAATAGGCTTTGTGTATTTTTTTCTTCAAAATGCACCGGTAATTAATGACGAATCATCAAAGGGAGTGCAAAAAAGTGCCGGAAAATTATCGGATCGATAATCTCGATCAGGCCATCCTCACCGCCCTGATGGAGAATGCGCGCATTCCCTATGCCGAGCTTGCCAAACAACTGCTGGTCAGCCCGGGCACCATCCATGTGCGGGTGGAGAAGATGAAGCAGGCGGGCATCATCGAGGGAACGCGGGTGCAGGTGAACCCCAAGAAGCTGGGCTACGACGTCTGCTGCTTCATCGGCATCAACCTGAAGAGCGCCAAGGATTACCCCTCGGCGCTGGCCAAGCTGCAGGCGCTGGACGAGGTGGTGGAGGCTTACTACACCACCGGCCACTACAGCATCTTCATGAAGGTGATGACCCGCTCCATCGACGAGTTGCAGACCGTGCTGATCCACAAGATCCAGACCATCGACGAGATCCAGTCCACCGAGACGTTAATCTCGCTGCAAAACCCGATCTTGCGGGATGTGAAGCCTTAAGGACTGAGGGACGCGGGAGATCCATTTCACATGCGAAACCCTGATTTCATTGCAGAGCCCGATCTTGCGGGATGTGAAGCCTTAAGGACTGAGGGATGCGGGAGCTCCATTTCACATGCGAAACCCGGATTTCACTGCAGAGCCCGATCTTGCGAGGCGTGCAGCCCTGACGGTCGGGCTCAGGGCTCGATATAGGGGATGCCGTACTGGTCGTAGATGGCCTTGAGCCGGCCGTCGCGCTTCATGCGCAGCAGTTCGGCGTCGTAGGCCGCCATCAGGGCCGGGGTAGTGGTATCGGCCCTGGCCTTGGTCCAGACGGTGTAGTAAGGGCTGGCCTTGAGTGGTTTGGGCAGGTAATCGAGTTTGCCCTCCAGCCCCTCCTCCTTGATCTGGGCGAAGGCGGTGACCAGCGGCATGGGCACCACGTCGATACGCCCGGCGATCAGCTTGCGCAGTTGCAGCTGGTTGATGGGGATCTCCTGGAAGTGATAGGCCGGGTCGGCGAGGGCGGCGGTCAGCTCCGGGGTATAGGAGAAATCCTTGGTGATGCCGATGCGCCAGGGTTTGAGGTCCGCCAGCGTGTCGTAGCGGATCTTCAGCAGGTCGGCCTTGCGCACGAAGAAGTGCCAGCTGTGGCGCAGGTGGGCCTGCTGGGGGTAGAGCAGATAGCGCTCCCGCTCCGGCTTGTAGGAGTGGGTCATCACCAGGTCGTACACCCCGGTCTCGGCGTTGCGGGTCAGCCGGGCGCCGGAGTCGGTCAGTTCGATGCGGATGGGAATGCGCAGCTTGCCGAAGATGGTGCTGACCACGTCCACGTCCAGACCATGGGGAACGCCCTGTGCATCCAGAAACTTCAGCGGCGGCTCCAGGGTGCCACCGATGATCAACTCTTTGGCCTGCAGCCAGAGGGGGAACAACAGGCAGAGCAGAATGAATCTTCGCAAACCACATCTCCTGCACGGAATAGGGAATCGCTCGCGGGCATAATTCAAGTATATTGGCCCCTACCTGCAACAGAGGCGACCGCCGATGGCAAACCCTGAAATAGAAAGCGAGCTGGATGGCATCGACAGAGTGTCGGTCTGCCTCTATCGCCTTGGCTTGAGTCTGGCAGCCTTGCTGCTGCTGTGTCGAGGGGCAAGCCTGCTGCTCGGGCAGGATTTTTTGGCGCCGGCGAGTTGGCTGGTGGCGCTGGCCGTGGCCAGCGGGGTATGCGGGTTATGCCTGCATGTCTATGACAAGCGCATTCGCTTTGTGCTGCAGGGGCTGGGCTGGGGCGCGCTGCTGCTCAGTGCGAGCGGGGCGCCGGATGTGTTGGTGCTGGGGGCGGCGTTGGCCACCCTGGCGGGGCTGGCCTTCAAGGAGCAGTTCTGCTTCGCCATTCCGGGGATCAGGGCGGTCCCTCTGCTGCTGCCCCTGTTGTGGCTGCTGGAGCTGGCCGGCATTGGCTGGGCCGCCTCCCTGGTGGCGCTGGTGTGCGGGTTGCTGCTCTGCCTGCTCTCCCTGGCCAAGTGGCGCATGCCGCTGCACTTCGATATCGGCGACAAGGGGCGCTACCAGATCTAGGTGGGCAGGCAGCCCTTCATCTGGGCGTTGAGGGCCTGCATGACCTGCCGGCGGCTGATGACGCCGACTACCCGGTTCCCCTCCAGCACCGGATAGACTTTGGGCCTGGCCTCGGTCATCTGGCTGGCTAGATCCAGTATGCTGTCATCCGGGCTGACCGAGAGCGGTGTCCGGCTCATCAGATCCTCGACCCGGGTGCGGGTATCGCAGTGATAGCTGCCGGTGAGCAGGCTCGGGATGCAATCCTGCTCAGAGAGAAAACCGATCAGCCGCTGCTGCGGGTCCAGCACCGGCAGGCCGCTCAGGCCTGAGTCATGCAGCCGGTCCAGCGCCTCGGCCAGGCCGAGTTGCGGGGTGAGGGAGTGGGTCGAACGGCTCATGTGATCGCGGATCTGTAACATGGAAGTGGCTCCGTTAAGGTGGCAATGGCGCCACTATGCCCGCCGGGTGGCGGCAACGGCCAATGGCTTGTGCCGTGGGGATCGATAGGTATCCCCCGGCCGGACAATCAAGGAGAGGGTATGCGTGCATTGGTGACGGGATGTGGCCGCCGGCTTGGTTTCTATCTGTGCGAACAGCTGGTGGCGGCGGGTTGGCAGGTGACGGGCAGCTATCGCAGCGAACGACCCGAGCTGGCGCGGCTGCGGGCGCTGGGGGTCGAGCTGGTGCAGGCGGATTTTTCTCGCGAGGGGGAAGTCGGCAAGTTGATCGAGGCGCTGGCCATCCATCAGGATCTGGCGCTGGTGATCCACAACGCCTCGGCGTTTGAGCCGCAGGCGGCGGATCCGGCGGTGCAACTGGCACAGTTTGAGCAGTTCTACCGGGTGCACATGGCGGCCCCCTTCCAGCTCAACCGGGCGCTGGCGCCCCAGCTGGCGCGCAACGCCAATGCCGGCATCATCCACATCACCGATATCTATATCCACGCGCCGGCACCCCAGTTCGCCAGCTATGTGGCCACCAAGGCGGGGGCCCACTCGCTGGCCATGAGCTTTGCCCGCGAGCTGGCACCGGCCGTCCGGGTCAATACCATAGAGCCGGGTCCCATCCTGTTTCTCGACGAGCATGGCGAGGCATGGCGTCAGCAGGTGCTGGCGAAGACGCCGCTGGCGCGGGAAGGGGGGCTGGCGCCCATCTGGCAGGCGGTTCAGCTGTTGATGCAGAACGACTACATGACCGGGGCCAGCATCCGGGTGGATGGCGGCCGCGGTCTGGCCGTCATCTAGGGTCAGCGCAGGAGCGCGGCGGGGGTCGCCATCTCCTGCTGCAGGGCGATGGGGGCGAGACCGACCTGGCGCTCCTCGATCACCTTGCCCGCCATCAAGCGGGTGTGCAGCGGCAGGGTCACTTTGCGATCATGCACCTGGCCACGGCCATAGAGCTCCGCCAGCAGCTCGTCGAGATAGGCATCGACCCGGGCGGTGGAGAAGTCATCGCTCTGGCTGCTGGCCAGGATGTCGATGTCCAGCGGCCGGTCCAGCACCTTGCAGCGCGGATCGCTGCGATCCCGGCCGTGGGCCAGCTCCATGGCGACGAAATGTGCCTTGAGCTGGTGCGGTGCCAGCTCGCTCTCGGCGACGAACAGGCAGTTGAGGAAATCATGGCTGGAGTTCATCCCGACCGGCTTGGTCTGGATCACCGAGCTCAGCTGTAGGCGGCCAAAGTGAACGAGCAGCTCGCCGACCGCCTGACTGACGTGCTGATGGGGGTCAAGATTCGATCCAATGCTACACAGATAGAACATGTCACCGGTCCTTGGATGGGGCTCATCTGAAATTCATACACAGCTCACGGTTATCGGGTTAACTATGCATTAACATCGGTTTGTCTGTTGTGATCAGGCTCTATCATCTTGGCAAGAAAGGAGGTTTGCATGAGCGTGGAACTGAAATGGGCACTGCTGACCGCATCTGGCGCGTTGGCCATGATCCTGATTATCTGTGTGGCATCCGTCGGTCTGGCGTGATGCCCAAGCTGCAACATGAACCGGCCCCCTGGCCGGTTTTGCTTTTTGGGGGAGTGCAGATATGCTGACCCACCCCTGCTGAATTGAGATAGTCCAAGATGACCAAGGTACGCCCACGCTCCCTGCTGCAAGTGGTATTGATGGGGTTCGTTCTGGTGTTGATGCCTCTGGGCGGCATGATCTGGCACGACAGCCAGTCCCTCGAACACCTCAGCCAGTTGACCAGCGACGAGCTGGAACGGGCGGTGCGCGACACCCGTCGAGCGACGCTGCTGACCACCCAAGCCATTGATCTTGAACGTACTCTTCGTCGCTATGCGGTGCTGGGGGATGAGCGCATCCTGGCCAGTTATCAGCAGCAGCTGGCGAGTTATCGCAGCCTGCTGGCCGCTCACCAGAGTTCCATCCCGGATGCCGAGGCTTACACGGGTCTCGAGCAGGCGCTCGCCTGGCTCGACAGCCTGCAGGATCTCGCCCGCGCCAAGGCCGAGTCAAACAGCCCCAAATTTGATGAATTTAATCAGGTTAATCAGCAGCTTGAGATTATCACTCGCAGCCAGGTAGACGAGCATGTCAGTCGGGTGCGGGCGACCATTGCCGCCCTGATGACGGAGATCTGGTGGGTCAGCGGTTTCGTGGCGGTGCTCAGCCTGCTGCTGGTGCTGCTGTTTACCTATCTGATCATCCACCCGGTGCGTCAGATTGAGTCGCGGATCTTGAGTCTGGGGGCCGGCGTGGAACCGGATAAACGCCCGGTGGACGGGCCGGCCGAACTGGTATTGCTGGGGGAGCGGATCGTCTGGCTGCACGATAAATTGAAGGAGCTGGAGCAGCAGAAATACCAGTTCCTGCGCCACGTTTCCCACGAGCTGAAGACCCCGCTGGCGGTGTTGCGGGAGGGGGCGGATCTGCTCTCCGAGCAGCTTGTAGGGCCGCTCACCCCGGATCAGCAGGAGATCTGCCAGATGCTGGAGGAGAACAGCCGCCGGCTGCAGACCCTGATCGAGCGGCTGCTCGACTTCAACCGGCTTAGCCAGCAGGAGGTGTTCACCCTGACCCCGGTGGCGCTGGCGCCCCTGCTGTCAGAATTGTCTGCAGAGTACCGGCTGGCGCTGGAATCCAAACAAATCAGTGTACACTTGCCGACCGATCCGATCACCCTGCAGGCCGAGCCATATCGCTTGCGGCTGATCCTCGATAATCTGTTCTCCAATGCGGTCAGCTACGGCGCCAGCGGCGGGCAGATCTGGATCCGCGCCGGGCAGGATGGCAACGGCAGCTGGCTGGAGGTGGCCAACGAAGGGCCCGCGATTCCGCTGGCCGAGCGGGAGCGGATCTTCGAGCCCTTCGAGCAGGGCAGTATTGTGCGCCAGGGGCTGCTGAAAGGCTCCGGAATGGGGCTCTCCATCGCCCGGGAATCGGCGATGAGCCTTGGCGGCGAGTTGGTATTGGTTGAAGATGAACAGGCGGATGTCTGTTTCCGGTTGACGTTGAAGTGAAGCCCAAGATGAAACAATGTGTTGTTCCGGTATTGATGATGAGCCTGCTCACAGGCTGTTCCCTGCTGCCAGCGCGTGACCCGGCGGCGTCGCCGGATCTCGCCCTCGCCAAACGGATGGAGTTTGCCAACAAGGAGATGCAGGTACGCCTGCAATACTCGGACTGGCTGCTGGCCAGCCATGCCCAGCAGCGGGCCCAGGAGCGCCAGCGCCTGAAGGGGGCGACCGATATCGAGAGCCGGGTCAGCCTGGCCATGGTCAACACCCACCCGTCCGAGTCGGTGGCCAGCCGGCGGGCCGGTCTGGACAAGCTCAAGAGCCTGCTGCCGGAGCTCGGGCTGGATGCCCAGGCCTTCCTGCGCAGCTGGATAGCCCTCGGCGAGGAGCTGCTGGCCCGCGACAGCCGGCGCGATGATCAGAGTCAGGAGGTGCAGCGTCTGCGCCGCCAGATCGAGCAACTCTCCGCCATCGATGATCAACTCAATCAGCGCAAGCTGAACGGCAATGGCGAGGCGCTGAAATGAGTCGCATCCTGCTGGTCGATGACGATGCCAGCCTGCTCAAGCTGATGAGCATGCGCCTGCGCAGCCAGGGCTATGAGGTGGATACCGCCGACAGTGCCGAAGGGGCGCTCGACCGGCTGCGCCAGCAACGGGCCGATCTGGTGCTGAGCGATCTGCGCATGGCCGGCATGGACGGGCTGGCACTGTTCGAGCGGATCCAGTCCCAGTGGCTGGGGCTGCCGGTCATCATCATGACCGCCCACGGCACCATTCCCGATGCCATTCAGGCCACCCGCTCCGGGGTGTTCAGCTTTCTCACCAAGCCCATCGACAAGGATGAGCTGTTCGCCACCATAGAGCACGCGTTGAGCCTGACGCGCCCAAAGCAGCGACAGGATTGGCAGTCGCTGATCCTGACCCGCAACCCGCAGATGGAGCAGTTGCTGATCCAGGCTGGCAGCATCGCCGCCATGGAGGTGCCCGTGCTGATCATGGGCCCGTCCGGTTCCGGCAAGGGCGTCATGACCCAGGCGCTGCACCAGGCCAGCAGCCGGCGTGACAAGCCGCTGCACGTCATCAACTGTGCCGCGCTGCCGTGGGCGGCGCTGGATCTGCAGCTGTTCGGCGAGGATGGCCAG
The DNA here is from genome assembly GCF_027705405.1 of Aeromonas sp. QDB34. Classification (NCBI taxonomy): domain Bacteria; kingdom Pseudomonadati; phylum Pseudomonadota; class Gammaproteobacteria; order Aeromonadales; family Aeromonadaceae; genus Aeromonas; species Aeromonas sp. QDB34. Next base: position 165,258 of record NZ_JAPDBT010000008.1, read on the forward strand.
TCCGGCCTGTTTGAACAGGCCAAGGGAGCGACCCTGTTTCTCGACGAGATAGGGGACCTGTCGGAATCGCTGCAGGCCAAGCTGCTGCAGGTGCTGCAGGAGTACGGCCAGGGCACGCCCGAGGTGCGGGTCATCAGCTCCAGCCATCAGGATCTGGTGGCGGCGATGGAGGAGGGGCGCTTTCGGGAGGATCTCTTCTATCGGCTCAACGTGGCCAACATCACCTTGCCCCCCCTCAGCGCCCGCAGCGAAGACATTCCGCTGCTGGCCAGGCAGGCGCTGGATGACTATCGCAGCCGTCACGGCGACTGCGCCGCCCTCGGCTTCTCGCCGGAGGCGCTGGCCCTGCTGGCGGCGGCGGGTTGGCCCGGCAACGTGCGCCAGCTCTGCAGCGTGGTGGAGCAGCTGGCCAGCCTCTGCTGCAGTCCGGTGATCGGCGCCGCCATGGTGGAGTCGGCGCTGAGCGGCGGCAGTGGTGGCATCCCCTCCTTCAACGAGGCACGGGCCGAGTTCGAGAAGGAGTATCTGATCCGGCTGCTGCGCACCACCGAGGGCAATGTCACCCTGGCGGCCAACATGGCGGGCAGAAACCGCACCGATTTCTACAAGCTGTTGAATCGGCACGGCATCGAAGCCGCGAACTTCAAGTCGAAGGGATAAATGACAGAGGGGCGGCCCGTCGATGACGGACCGCCCCTCTTGTTTCAGACCGGATCGGTCACATCGCCGGGATCAGGCCGGGTCGGTGACGCCAGCGGTGGCCTGGGTTTTCTGGGTTTTGTGGGAGAGCCAGAGGCCGCTCGCCTTCATCAGGTAGCCAAACAGCGCACCAATTACCAGCGACGGCAGGATCAGCCGCCACTCTCCCGCCGCACCGAAGGTGGCGCAGCAACCGGCGAAGGTGCCGGGAATGTAGCCGAGCCACTGCTGCTTGGCCTGCACGCACATCAGGGTGGCCACCACCCCGGTCATCAGGTAGCCCGCCACGCCGGCGCCCCACCAGGCGTCACCATGGATCAGCAGCAGGGCCCACAGCATGCCGCTGGCATTGCACAGCAGGGTCTGCAGCAGCGCCTTGTAGCCGCCGCTGGAGGCAAAATAGCTGGTGCAGCCGAGGAAGCCGACCCAGGAGATGAGGCCGAGGGCAACGGCGACCCAGCCCCAGACGGCGGAGAGGATCCCGGTCGTGATGGCGATGGCGATCAATGGGCTCATGGCGTGACTCTTCAGTAGTGAAATTCGGAAAAAAGGGAGCCTACCCCGCGCAAGAGGGGCGGCAAGCAGGGGCGGGATTGTGTGTGATCTGCATCACTCATTTCAACTCAGGAATACGCTTGCGCTCGCGAAAATATTTCATGGTGAGGCGCTGGCCCCTGCTCCATAGTTAGAGGCCCTGTCCTGCTCATGGAGTGAGTCTGATGGTGCCAAATGTGATCGTTCCCCTGCTGGTGTTCGTAGTGCTGTTTCTGGTCGGAACCATGGCCAAGGCACTGCCCCTCTATCAATTCATGTAATTTTCCGTGAAATAAAACTCGGCCGGGGCGGGTCTTATGATTGTTACCCTCATCGCCCCGGGAGTTTTTCAATGTTGCTCAAGCGCCGCTCTGCCCACCACCTCACCGAACAGGATGTCACGCCGGAAGCCGTCTATCAGGATCGCCGCCTGATCTTGAAAGGGCTGGGGCTTGGCGCCGCCACCCTGGCGTTTCCGACCCAGGCCGGGGTGCTCGATCTCTTCTCTGGCGACAAGCCGACGCCGGTCGCGACCCGGGCGCTCAACATCCACGCCGCCACCCGGCCGGAGGGGCTGATCCTCACGCCGGAGGAGAAGGCCACCACCCACAACAACTTCTACGAGCTCGGCACTGACAAGGGGGATCCGGCCCGCAACGGCCACTACCTCAAGCCCGAGCCCTGGACCCTGAAGGTGGAAGGGGAGGTGGCCAAGCCATTTACCCTGGACGTGTGGGATCTCATCAACAAGAGCACGCTGGAGGAGCGTATCTACCGGCTGCGCTGCGTGGAGGCCTGGTCCATGGTGCTGCCCTGGAGCGGCATCGCGCTGGCGGATCTGATCCGCCGCGCCGAGCCCACCAGCCGCGCCAAGTTCGTGGCGTTCGAGACTCTCTATGATCCGGAGCAACTGCCGGGACAGGCGTCGCGTTCCCTCGGTGGCGGCATCGACTACCCCTATGTCGAGGGGCTGCGCATCGACGAGGCGATGCACCCGCTCTCCTTCCTGGCGATGGGGCTCTACGGCAAGGCGCTGCCGGCCCAGAACGGTGCGCCGATCCGGCTGGTGGTGCCCTGGAAGTACGGCTTCAAGAGCATCAAGAGCATCGTCTCCATCCGGCTGGTGGAGGAGATGCCGCCCACCACCTGGAACCTGCTGGCTCCCAACGAATACGGCTTCTACGCCAACGTCAATCCGGCGGTGGATCACCCGCGCTGGAGTCAGGCCAGCGAGCGCTTCATCGGCGAGGGGGGCATCTTCGGGGCCAAGCGTCAGCCGACCTTGCCATTCAATGGTTATGCCGACGAGGTGGCGTCCCTCTATCAGGGTATGGATCTGCGCAAGTGGTATTGAGACGAGAGGAGCTGACACCATGACTCTGCGACTGACGGCGCGTCACATCACCCTGCTGCGGGCGCTGGTACACCTCGCCTCGCTGGGGTTTCTGCTCTGGCTGCTGGTGGCCGTGCCCGGCGGCCTGCTGGGAGGGGATCCGGTACAGGGGTTGACTCACTATCTGGGCAAGGGGGCGCTCAACCTGCTGCTGCTCACCCTGCTGGTATCGCCGCTGGCCAAACGCTGGCGGCAGGGGCAGCTCATCAAGCTGCGCCGCCCGCTCGGGCTCTGGTGCGCGGCCTGGGCTGGTCTGCACTTTATGGTCTGGCTGGGGCTGGATCTGCAGTTCGACTGGGGGCTGATTGGCGGCGAGCTGGTCAAGCGCAGCTACATAGTGGTGGGGATGGTGGCGTTGCTGTTGCTGCTGGCGCTCAGTCTCACCTCGATCCCGGCCCTGCTGCGGCGCATGGGGCCGGCCTGGCAGCAGCTGCACAACTGGATCTACGCGGTGGCCCTGCTGGTGCCGGTGCACTACTGGTGGTCGCTCAAGAGCGGCTGGCAGGAGCCGCTCATCTATCTGCTGCTGGCCTGCGCCCTGCTGGTGCCACGTCGCGACAAGCTGCTGCGCCCCTGGCGCCGGCTTCGGCCGCAGAAACTGAGGGAGGCATGAGGCCGGCAGTGCGCCGCCCCGACAACCCGCCATAAAAAAGAGGCCTAGTCGGCCTCTTTTTTGATGTCACCCGTATGGGCGTCTACCAGGAGTCGTACCCGCTGCCCCTGGGCATCCAGGGTTTCCACCTCGAATTTGTCCCCTTCCAGCTCCACTTCCCGAATGTCGTGATACCCTTGGGCCACCAGCAGTTTGACCAGCCCGGCCATGTCGAGACGGCTCTCGGCCGCCCAGCCGAGGGTGGAGAAGAGGCAAAGGATCAGCAGGAAACTGCGTCGGATCATATTCATTCCGGATTCATGGCTGGCAGACTATAAACGGCATTATGTTAGGTTTTGGGAGATGAATCATCCATGAATAGAGCCCTGTCTCTGCTTGGGTTGCTGCTGCCGGCTCTGGCACAGGCGGCCACGCCGAACGAGGCCTTGCTGCAGCAGGCGGTCAGCGAGGGACGGGTACGCCCCTTTCATGAGGTGATGGAGGTGGCTTCCCGCCTGCCGGTACGGGTGCTGCGGGTCGATCTGGGGGAGGAGGACGGCATCTGGCTGTACGAACTCAAGCTGATCGACAGCGAGAACAGCGTCATCAAGGTGGGCTATCGGGCCGACAACCTGGAGATGGTGTGGCTCAAGGGCCATCATCTGGAGCGGCTGTTCGAACCGCGTCCGCCCCCGGAAGAGGAGTGATGGAGTGAGTCCGCGAACGCGCCGCCACCCGGTTCGTTCCCCAACCGCCGCCGGTACCGGCACAACCCTGCTTTGGATACCCATTTATGCGAATTCTGATAGTTGAAGATGAGAAGACCCTGGCGGGCCAGCTGGCGGAACAGCTGCGCCTGTCCGGTTTCGTGACCGACCTCTGCCACGATGGCAACGAGGCCGGCTTTCTCGGCGAGACCGAGCCCTACGACGCCATCATTCTGGATCTCGGTCTGCCGGGCCGCGACGGCCTGAGCGTGCTGAAGGAGTGGCGCAGCAAGGGGATCGACACCCCGGTACTGGTGCTGACCGCTCGTGGCCAGCTGCACGAGAAGATCGAGGGGCTCAACGCCGGGGCCGACGACTACCTCACCAAGCCGTTCCAGGTGGCCGAGCTGGTGGCCCGGGTCCATGCCCTGGTGCGGCGGGCGGCGGGCAACGCCAGCTCGATCCTGGAGATCGGCGGGGTGCGGCTCGACATGGCGGCCTCCCAGGTGTGGTACGAAGGCACCCCCATCAAGCTGACCGCCCACGAGTTCCGGGTGCTCGGCTATCTGATGCAGCACAGGGGCAAGGTGGTGTCGCGCAGCGAGCTGATCGACCATATCTACGCCCAGGATTTCGACCGCGACTCCAACACGGTGGAGGTGTTCATCGGCCGGATCCGCAAGAAGACCCACTCCGATCTCATCGAGACGGTGCGCGGTCTCGGCTATCGGATCAACGAATGAGCCGGCTCTTGATGCCCTCTTGTGCCGGAGCGGCTGAATGAGGCTGGTGCGTACCCTGCGGGGGCGGCTGGTGGTCATCGCCATGGTCTGGTGCGGCCTGTTCCTGTTCGCCACCGGCTTCAGCCTGCAGACCATGATGCGCAACTACTGGCAGGAGGCGGAGGCCGACGGCCTGCGCCTGCAGCTCTACGATCTGCTCTCCCGCCTCGAGATCCAGCCGGATGGCCTGCCGGTGGTCACCGAACCCATGGCCGATCCCCGCTTTCGCCAGCCCTACTCCGGTTACTACTGGCAGCTGGAGCTGGGGGAGAGCGTGGTCAGCCGCTCCCGCTCCCTGTGGGATGTGCACCTCGACGTGCACGGCCTGAAGTCGGCTTTCGGCGATCCGGATCTCTTCGTCGGCAAGGGGCCCAACAAGGAGCCGCTGCTGATCATGACCCGCACCGTGCTGCTGCCTGGGTCGGATCGGGTGTTCACCCTGGTGATGGCCAAGGACAGCAGCGCCCTGACCCAGACCCTGAAGAAGACCCGCATCAGCCTGTTCCTCGGCCTCGGCTTTGCCGCGACCGGGCTGGTACTCGGCTTCATGTTCCAGATCGTCTACGGCCTGCGGCCGCTGCACCTGTTGCGGCGCGAATTGAGCCGGGTCCATCAGGGCCATCAGGAGGGGTTCCGGCTGCGCTACCCGCTGGAGATCCAGCCGCTGGTGGAGGACATCAACCGGCTGCTGCACCACTACGGCGAGCTGCTGCAGCGGGCCCGCTCCCACACCGGCAACCTGGCCCACGCCCTCAAGACGCCGCTCAGCATCATGCGCAACCAGGTGGCCCAGCTGCCGCCGGAAGATCAGGCCGCCCTCGGCGAGCAGCTCGATCAGATCCAGCGCCACATCGACTACCACCTCGGCAAGGCGCGAGTGACCGGTGCCGCCAAGATCCTCGGGGTGTCGACCCCGGTGCGGGCGCGGGTGGAGTACATCTGCCGCGCCTTCTCCCGCCTCTATCCGGGCCGGGAGGTGGATCTGCAGGTACCGGCCACCCTGGCGGTCGGGGTGGAGGAGCAGGACTTCGACGAGATGGTGGGCAACCTGCTGGAGAACGCCTTCAAGTGGTCGGCAGGTCAACTGCGCATCTCCAGCGCCGAGCTGGGGGGCTGGATCACCCTGCGAATCGAGGATGACGGTCCCGGCATGAGCGAGGATCAGATCGCCAAGGCGGTGCTGCGCGGGGTGCGCCTCGACGAGAAGGTGCCGGGTTCGGGGTTGGGCCTCAACATCGTCTCCGATCTGGCGGAAGCCTACCGCGGCAGCCTCATCATGGGGCGCGCCGAGCTCGGCGGGCTGGCGGCTTCTCTCTCGCTGCCCAAGGTGGCAAGAGTGGAGAGCTAGGCATAAGATATGGCACCTGTTTTAGCCTGAGGAAGAGAACCATGACCGATGATCCATGGGCACTGTGTCACCTCGACGATTCGTTCGATGCCTCCGTGCTGGGCACCAAGGGGGCCCAGATCCAGTGGTTTGAGGATCGCGACAGCCTGATTGCCTTCCTGCTGGAAGATTTCGTCGACCTGCTGGCCGACGTGGGCGAGCTGGATGAGGATCAGACCGAGCGGGCGCGTGAGCGCTTCACCCTGCTGGTGGAGCAGAGCTTCGACGATCGTGGCCTGATGGACGCTATCAACGATCTCGCCTCCGGCCTGCGCCGCATCGCCTGGCTGGGGCCGCTCTCCGAGCTGGCCGAGCTGAGCGATGACTTCGCCTCCGGCCTGCGCCGCTATTTCTGGAGCCAGTACGACGGGGATGAAGATGACCCGGATGCCTGGGTGCCGGAAGAACTCTGGCCCCAGCTGGTGGAGTGTGCGGAAGAGTATATGGTTGAGGGTGACTTCTGATTCTGAGCCCTTGTCCGCGCTCTGGCTGCAAAGCGGGTGGAGTGTCCGGAAGAGTAGATGGTTGAGGGTGACTTCTGAGTCACACCACAAACCGCGATAAGAAAACGGCGCCTTGATGGCGCCGTTTTTGTTGCTCAGTCCTCTGCTCAGGCGTTGGCCGGCACCGCGTGGGCGGTGTTGACCGGGGCCGGGCCCAGGTACTTCTCGATCTGCAGCTGGGCCATGTGGCCGCAGTTGCCCTGCGCCAGGCTGGAGGTGCCCTCGTCGAAGGTGAGGCAGTTGACGTTGCCGTTCTTGCACAGGCTCCCCGCCTCACCCGGTTTGGCCGGATCGAACCAGGCCCCTTCGCACACCCGCACCACCCCCGGGCGGATGTCGGTCGAGAGCAGGGCCCCCACCAGGATCTGGCCGCGGTCGTTGAAGGCCCGCACCAGATCGCCATCCTGGATGCCGCGTGCCTTGGCGTCGTCCGGGTGGATCAGGATCGCCTCGCGATCGGCGACGGCGAACTTGTCCCGCAGCGGGGTGTTGTCGAGCTGGGAGTGCAGCCGCTGGGTCGGGTGGGAGGTGTTGAGCGACAGCGGATAGCGGGTCGCCTCTTTGCTCTTGATCCACTCCTTGGGCTCATACCACTTGGGATGGCCGGCGCAGTCGGCATAGCCCATGCCGGCCACCGTGCTGGAGAAGATCTCGATCTTGCCGGACGGGGTACCGAGCGGGTTGAGCAGCGGGTTCTCGCGAAAATCGGCGTGACGGATCCACTGGCGGTTCGCCTCTGGCACCGGGAAACGGATGTAGTTGTTGGACTCCCAGAACATGTTGAACGGCGGCAGTGCCACCCGGGCGCCGCGGGCCTGGGCGGCCATGCCGTCATACATCTGCTTGAGCCACAGCATCTCGTCCTTGCCTTCGGTGTACTGCTCCTGCAGACCCAGCTTGGCGGCCACGTCGCGGAAGATGTCGAAGTCGTTGCGCGCCTCGAACTGGGGCGGCACGCACTGATGCATCGGGAACACGTAGCGCTGGGAGTAGTCGCCGCCCATCTCCAGATCGTTGCGCTCGTAGCTGGTGGTGGCCGGCAGGACGATGTCGGCGTGCTTGGCGGTGGCGGTCCAGTAGGGCTCGTGCACGATCACGGTCTGCGGCTTGCGCCAGGCCTTGACCAGGTTGTTGGTGTCCTGGTGGTGGTGGAAGGGGTTGCCGCCCGCCACGTAGACCAGCTTGATGTCCGGGTAGGTCACCTTGCGGCCGTTGAAGTCGATGGTCTTGCCGGGGTTGGCCAGACAGTCGGCGATGCGGGCCACCGGGATCGGCGCTGGCCCGTTCTTTGGCGCATTGCCGGCGGAGATACCCGCCAGGATGCCGCCCTTGGCGGTGGGGCTGCCACCGGAAGAGTAGTGGTAGCTGAAGCCGTAACCGCCACCCGGCAGGCCGATCTGGCCCAGCATGGCGGCCAGGGTGACCAGCATCCAGTTGGGCTGCTCACCGTGCTGCTGACGCTGCATGCCCCAGCCCGCCATGATCATGGTGCGCTTGGACGCCATGTCGAGGGCCAGCTGGCGGATCACCTTGGCATCGACGCCACAGATGCTGCTCGCCCACTCGGCGCTCTTCGGCTGGCCGTCTTCCTGGCCGAGCAGATAGGCGAGGAACTTGTCGAAGCCGGTGGTGTAGCGATCGAGGAAGGCCTGATCGTGCTTCTGCTCGCTGTAGAGGGTGTGAGCCACCCCCAGCATCATGGCCACGTCGGTGTAGGCGTTCGGTGCAATCCACTCGGCCCCGGCCAGCTTGGCAGTTTCGTTGTAGACCGGGTCGATGCTGATGATGCGAGTGCCCTTCTCCTTGAGCGCCTTGAAACCGGCCTGACCTTCGTGATCCGGCATGTTCCAGCTGTTCTTCAGGGTGACCTGGGCGTTGACCCCCCACAGCACCACCAGTTCGGCGTGCTCGATCACGTTGGGCCAAGCGGTCTGCTGCTCATACACCTCGATGGAGCCCATCACGTGGGACATGATCACCTGGGCGGCGCCGGCGGAGTAGTCGCCGGCATAACCGGTGAAGCCGCCCGCCAGGTTCATCAGGCGGTGCAGCAGGGTGCGGCTGTTGTGGAACATGCCGACACTCTTCCAGCCGTAGGATCCGGCGTGGATCGCCTGCGGGCCGAAGTCGCTCTGCACCCGGCCTATCTCGCCGGCCACCAGTTCAATGGCTTTCTCCCAGCTCACCCGCACCCACTCGTCGGCGCCACGCAGCTCGGGCTTGGCGCCCGGGCCCTGTTCCAGCCAGCTCTTGCGCACCATGGGGTACTTGATGCGGTTCTTGGCGTGCACCTGGAACGGCGCCATGTCGATGAGATCGTTGGGGGCCGGATCATCGGCCACCGGCTGGACCCGTACCATGCGGCCCTCTTCGACGATGGCCTCGAAAGCCCCCCAGTGGGCGCCGGTCAGGATGCCTTTCTGGGCCGGCACCAGGGTCGGGAATTGTTCAAGCGCCGTGCTGATGGCCTGGGCCAGCGCGCTTTTCGGGAAGACGCCGGCCAGCAGCGGCAGGGCGGCGCAGGCGCCGAGGCCCTTGAGCAGGTTGCGGCGGGAGAGATTGGTTTGCTTATCGGTAAAAAAAGTCATGACGATTTCCTCTGTGCCAGCCTTAGTGCGCCGCGTTCATGTCACTGGCATGTTTCTGGACGTATTGGGTCAACATGCGTGCCTGTTCCGGGGTCAGGGAGGTGCGTGATTCCATCCCCTTGATGACGCCGATCCACTGGTTGGCGTTGAAGTGATCCAGTGCGGTGAGGCCGTGGCAGCCGGTACAGTTGTTGGACATCAGGGTGGAGGCGTACTGCCACAGCTTGCCCTGATCGCCGATGAGCTGGCTCTGATCCACCCAGGCGGTCAGGCTGACCTGATGCCAGGTGAGGTTGGTGGCGCTGTCGGTTTCGCTCTTGCCGGTGGTGAGCTGCGCCTTGGCCTTGTCGCCGAGCAGGGTGCTCAGGATGCGCTTGCCGGGAGCGGCGTAGAACACTTCGCTCACACCCTCCTGCTGCCAGCCGTCGATGCGCACCTGGGCGCGGCCGTTGTCGTTGGCCAGCACTTCCACCTGGGTGGAGGGCATCAGGGTGCCTTCGTCGGTCTTGGCGCCGGCATCCAGATAGAGCGGGGTGGTGGCGATGGCGTAACGGGTGGTGACGCTGGCCGGGGTCTGGGCGGCGGCTTGCGCCAGCTCGCTGGCACCGGCGGCGGCCAGACCGCTCATGTCGGGCATGATGTGGGCGACGCCGCGGTGACAGTCGATGCAGGTCTGGCCCTCCTTGATGGCGACCGGGTGCTCGGCGCGGGCGTTGGGGCGCTGGGCCAGGATGTCCATCGCCGCGTAGCTGTGGCAGCTGCGGCAGGTGGCGGAGTCGTTGGCCTTCAGCTCGTCCCACACCGACTGTGCCATGCGCAGCTTGTGAGCCTCGTATTTCTCAGGCGTGTCGAGGGTGCCGATCGCCTCGTGATAGATGTCCTTCACGGCGCGGATCTTGGTCCACAGATAGGAGGTGGGATCACCCGGAATGTGGCAGTCGGCGCACTCGGCACGAATGCCCTTCACGTTCTGGAAGTGGACGCTGCCCTGATACTCGGCCAGCGGGGTCTGCATGGAGTGACAGGAGACGCAGAACTCGGTGGAGCTGGTCTTGTGCATGACGGTCACCGTGACCCCCAGCGCTGCAACGCCCAAGAGGGCCCCGAGCAGCAGTAGCCAGAACCAGGTTTTTCTCAACAATTTTCCAAGCATGACGGCGTTTTCCTACGATCAAATATTACCAATATAGTAGTATCCATGGAGAGGTAGTTGATTGACCTCTATCATGATTTATATTTTGTATTGTTATTTTAAATGCATTTATTATTTTGTAATTTATCATTTAATTGAATTTAATTTAACTTCCTGCGATTTTATCGTCTTTTTTGTCCTCGTTTGAGTCATGGTCAGCCTGAGCCTGCCATCCACCACCCGGCGGTGCTGTGCACCCGCCCGCCACCCCCTCTCAATCGCTCCTGCCTCGGCAAAGGCCTGTCGCCTCGCGCCCGGGGAGGGCTTGGGCTTTGCCCGGGGCCCGTTATATACTGTTCACATATACAGTGTTCAGGTGTTTGCCATGCGACTCTTCATCGCCGAGAAGCCCAGTCTGGGACGTGCCATTGCCGACGTGCTGCCCAAGCCCCACAAGAAGGGGGACGGTTTTATCGAAACCGCGCAGGGGGATGTGGTGACCTGGTGCATCGGCCATCTGCTGGAGCAGGCCGAGCCCGATGCCTATGACGCCGCCTACAAGCAGTGGCGCATGGAGTCGCTGCCTATCGTCCCGGCCCAGTGGCAGCTGGTGGCCAAGCCGAAGACCAAAACCCAGCTCACCGTCATCAAGCGGCTGATCAAACAGGCCGACTGTGTGGTCAACGCCGGTGACCCGGACCGGGAGGGGCAGCTGCTGGTGGACGAGGTGATCGATTTCCTCGGCTATGGCAAAACCAGGCCGGTGCTGCGCTGTCTCATCAGTGATCTCAACCCGCCGGCGGTGCGCCGTGCCCTCGACAAGCTCAGGGACAACAAGGAGTTCGTGCCGCTGGCGGTGTCGGCACTGGCCCGCAGCCGGGCCGACTGGCTCTACGGCATCAACATGACCCGCGCCTATACCCTGCTTGGCCGCAAGGGGGGTTGCAGTGAGCTGCTGTCGGTCGGCCGGGTACAGACGCCGCTGCTGGGGCTGGTGGTACGGCGGGATCTCGAGATAGAAGCCTTCGTGCCCAAACCCTTCTTCGAGGTGCTGGCCCATCTACAGACCGAAGGCAACGAGCGTTTCAGCGCCAAGTGGTTGCCCTCCGAGGCCTGTCTGCCCTGGCAGGACGAGGAGGGGCGAGTGCTCAACCGGGCGCTGGCCGCCAAGGTGGTGGAGCGGATCCAGGGTCAACCCGCACTGGTGGAAGAGGTGGAGGAGCAGGCCCGCAAGCAGGCGGCGCCGCTGCCCTACAACCTCTCCAGCCTGCAGATCGATGCCGCCAAGCGGTTCGGCATGGACGCCAAGCGGGTGCTGGACGTCTGCCAGGGGCTCTACGAGCGCCACAAGCTCATTACTTACCCCAGATCCGACAGCCGTCACCTGCCGAGCGATCACTTCAACCGGGCCGGCCAGGTGCGGGAGGCCATCGCCAGCACGGCGCCGGCGCTGGCCAAGGCGGTGAGCGAGGCGGACGGCAAGATCCGCAGCAAGGCGTGGAACGACAGCAAGGTGGACGCTCACCACGCCATCATCCCCACCGAGAAGCAGGGCAACCCGGCCACGCTGGGGGCTGACGAGGCGAAGCTTTACGGCCTGATTGCCCGTCAGTACCTGCTGCAGTTCTACCCGCCGTTCGAGTACAACGACAGCAAGGTACTGCTGCGCATCGCCGGCGGCCTGTTTCAGGCCAAGGCGCGGCGGATCCTCAAGGCGGGCTGGAAGGCGCTGCTCGGGGTGGAGGAAGATGATGAAGAGGAGGTGGGGACTCTGCCGGCCCTGCGCAAGGGCGAGCAACTGCTGTGTGAGCGGGGGGAGCTGCAGGAGAAGATGACCCAGCCGCCCAAGTCGTTCACCGATGCCACCCTGCTGGCGGCCATGACCGGTATCGCCCGCTATGTGCAGGATCCCGAGATCCGCAAGACCCTGCGCGAGACTGACGGCCTCGGCACCGAGGCGACCCGGGCGGGCATCATCGATCTGCTGTTCAAGCGTCGTTTTCTGGTGCGCCAGGGCAAGAGCATCAAGGCGACCCCGACCGGGCGGGCTCTCATTCAGGCGCTGCCTGCCACGGCGACCACCCCTGACATGACGGCACTGTGGGAACAGCATCTCGGCCGGATTGCCGAGCGGCAGACGAGCTATCAGCAATTCATGGGGCCGCTGACCGAGCAGTTGAACGGCCTGATCGACGGCGCCAGACAGGATTCGGGGGCCAGCTTCAGCGCCTTGCCAAAGGCGGCGCCTGGGGCCGACAAGCGTCGCTTCACCAAGCGAAAGAGTCCGGCTGCTGGCGGCACGAGCGGGAAAGCCAAGCGGGGGAGCAAGCGGCCGGCCAAGGCTGCCTGATAAAAAAAAGCGCCCCTGTCGGGGCGCAAAAAGGCATTGTCGTCAGGCGTCGGCCAGTCTGGCGCGACTCAAATTGAGGTAATGCCAGGCAACGCCGAGCAGTACCAGATCCTTGAAGATGAAGAACTCGGTGACCGGCACTCCGTCGACCAGCTTCCAGACGCCCGGCAGGGTCAGCAGAAAGCTGAGGGTCACGAGGAAGGTCAGGATGGCCCCCAGGCTGCTCCAGTAGCCCAGACGTGGTCGCCACAGGCCGGCAATCAGACCGCAAGCGATCAGGATCTCGACCAGTCCGATCAGATTGGAGACGGCTTGCTCCGAGAGCACGGCATAGAGCCAGCTCATCAGCGGATGGCTTGCCACCAGCGGCCGGATGGCCGCCGCCTCGGTCGGCGTGAACTTGAACACGCCGATCCAGAGCAGGGTCAGTACCACTCCGGCGAGGGCGATCAGAAAACCTCGGTCATGGCGTTCCATTCATGCTCCTTTGTCAGGGGGTGAGAGTGACCGGCGGGAAGTCGATGTCGGTTGCCGCCAGATGATTGCCGTAGTTGGTCAGGGTATTGATGACCACCTGCCCCAGTACCTCCATTGCCAGCTCATCATCCACACCCGCGGCACGGGCTGCGGCCAGTTGTTGATCGCTGATGACACCGCGCTGGGTAACCAGGGCGCCCGCCAGCTGCAGCAGGGCGTGATCGAGTGGATCCGCCGCCTGGGCCAGACGGGCAGCCCGGATGGCATCGTCATCGAAACCGGCCCGGCCAGCCAGCAGGGTGTGGGCCGACAGGCAGTATTGGCAGGCGTTGGCCTGGCCGATGGCCAGTGCCAGCAGCTCCCGCTGGCGGGCACTGAGTCGCCCTTTGCCCAGCGCATCGGCAAAACCGAGCAGGCCGTTGAGCACCGCGGGTGAATGGGCCAGGGTGGCGTAGAGGTTGGGAACCTTGCCAAGGCTGCTTTTGAGGGCGGCGAAGGTGGGGGCGGCAGCCGGTTTGGGCTGGCTCACGGGGTGAATGCGACTCATGATGTGCTCCTGTTTGGGTTGGGTACGGGAGACACTATGCCGGTTTTAATGGTACGGTTTATCACCCATAGTCCACTATTGGCGACTTATCGTCTCAAACATGGATCCACTTTCGATACTGCTGGCCCATGCCGCGCCCCGGGCCAATCTCTTCTTTGCCGGCAACCTGTGTCAGCACTCCCACAGCCATGACTATCCGGCTGGTGGCCACCTGCACCTGCTGCGCCGTGGCGAACTGCTGCTGCGCGAGGAGGGGGGCGAGCCCCTGCTGCTGACCGAACCGACCCTGATCCTGTTTCCCCGTGGGCGGGGACACAGACTAGAGCCGCGTCAGCTGGCGGGCTGCGATCTGGTGTGCGCCAGCGTGTCGTTCGGACCGACGGGTGACTCACCATTGCAGCTGGCTCTGCCGGATACCCTGGTACTGCCGCTGCAGACGATTCCGACCATGGCGCCGGTGCTGACCCTGCTGTTCGAGGAGGCCTTCGCCGACCGCTACGGCCAGCCACCGATCCTCTCCCGTCTGCTGGAAGTGCTGCTGATCCTGCTGCTGCGCCATCTGGTGGAACAGGGGCACTGCCGGCAGGGGATGCTGGCTGCGCTTTCCGACCCGCGTCTGGCGCGGGCCGTCACGGCCATGCATCAGCGGGGAGACGAGCCCTGGACGGTCGAGACGCTGGCACGGGAGGCGGGCATGTCGCGCGCCCGCTTCGCCGCCCATTTCCAGGCGCTGACCGGGCAGACGCCTCTGGGCTATCTGACACGCTGGCGCATGATGCTGGCCAGTCAGCAGCTGCTGGCAGGGGAGTCCATCACTCAGGTGGCGCTGGGGGCGGGGTACAGCGGCGGAACCGCCTTTGGGCGGGCGTTTGAACGGGAGTTCGGCATGAGCCCGGGACGCTGGCTCAAGACGCGGCAGCGGGAATGACCGGGGCCGCAGCGGGCCCCGGTGTCATCAGCCGGTGTAGACGGCTTCTTCCGGATACTTGATGCGGGTCTCGCTCGGGCGGGCCAGCATGAAGGCCAGGGTCAGCGGGCCGAGACGGCCGCAGATCATCACCAGCACCAGGATCAGCTTGCCGGGTTCGCTCAGACCGGCGGTGATGCCGGTGGAGAGCCCCACGGTGGCAAACGCCGAGATGGTCTCGAACATGATCTTGTCGAAGGATTGCTGCTCGGTGAGCATCAGCAGGAACATGGCCAGCATCAGCACCATGGTGCTGACGATGATGATAGCCAGCGATCGGGTCACTATCTGGGGTGACAGGGTGCGGCCGAAGGCGGTGACATGGGGGCGCTTGGTCAGAAACGCCTTGGTCGCAAGCAGCACCACCGCGAAGGTGGTCACCTTGATACCGCCACCGGTGGAGGTGGCGCCGGCCCCGACAAACATCAGCATCATCATGAACAGCAGGGAGGCGGGCACCATCTGGCCGATGTCGATGGAGTTGAAGCCGGCGGTACGGGCGCTGGTGGACTGGAAGAAGGCCGCCAGCCACTGACCGCCGAAGGAGGCCTTGCCGAGGGTGCCCGGGTTGTTGTGCTCCAGCAGCCAGAACATCAGGGTGCCCAGCAGCAGCAGGCCCGGGGTCATGATCAGCATCAGCTTGCTGTGCAGCTTGAGCTTGCGCCAGCGGCGGTTGCGCACCAGGTCGACGATGACGGTGAAGCCGATCCCCCCCAGAATGATCAGGGCGGCTATGGTCAGGCTGATGATGGGGTCATCCCGGTAGTCCATGAGATTGTTGGCGAACAGCGAGAAGCCGGCGTTGTTGAAGGCCGAGACCGCGTGGAAGAAGCTGACATAGAGGCCGCGCTCCCAGCCGAGCTCGGGCACCCAGCGGATGGCCATCAGGCCGGTGCCGATGAGCTGGGCGATGAAGGCGAACAGCACGATCCGCTTCACCAGCTGGATGATGTTGACCGACCCCTCCTGGCCCAGCGCCTCCTTGGCCAACACCTGCTGGCGCAGACCGACCCGCTTGCTGAACATGGCGATCAGCAGCAGGGTCATGGTCATCTGGCCGAGGCCGCCAATCTCCATCAGCATCAGCAAAAAGATCTGCCCCTGCAGGGTGAAGGCGGTGCCGGTATCCACCACCCCGAGCCCGGTCACGCTGATGGCCGAGGTGGCGGTGAACAGGGCGTTGATGAAGCTCACTTCGCCGTTGTGGCTGGAGGGCTGCACCAGAAACAGGGTGCCGACCAGCAGGATGATCAGGAAGCTGCCGAGGATCAGCTTGGCTTCGCTCCAGCGCGACTCGTCGTCCCGGTGCAGGGCGAAGGCGTAGTTGCTACGCCAGCGGGTCATAGGGTTTCCAGCCAGTGGTCGATGGCGTGCTTGTTGCCCGCCAGGATCAGGATGTCACCCAGTTGCAGCTCCATCTTGCCGGTCAGCACGTTGTGCAGCACCTGGCCGCGCTTGATGGCCAGCAGTTGCAGTTCGGTCTGCTGCAGCAGATGCAGGTCGGCGAGGGTGCGGCCATTTTGCGGCAAACCGATGACGAATTCGGTCAGCACCATGTCGTGGCCCAGCTCCAGATAGTCGAACAACCGGTTGTCCAGCATGCTCTGGGCGACCCGGCGGCCCATGTCCCACTCCGGGTTGATCACCTTGTCGGCCCCCACCTTCTGCAGGATCTTGGCGTGGAACTTGTCGCGCGCCTTGACCCACACCTTCTTCACGCCGGCTTCCTTGAGGACGAGGGTGGTGAGGATGCTGGTCTCGAGGTTGTCACCGATGGCAACGAAGACGATGTCGAAGTCGGCCAGCCCCAGCTCGGCCACTGTGGCCTCGTCGGTGGCATCGGCGACGATGACGTGGTTGCAGAGGGTAGCAATCTGACGGGTCTTGCTCTCGTCGATGTCTATCGCCAGCACCTCGGCATCCTGCCGTTGCAGCTCTTCACACAGGGCGCTGCCAAACAGTCCCAGGCCGATGACGGCAAATTGGTTGTTCATGAGTACTTCCTCAAGCGTCGGAGCCGGATACTCTACTCCTGCGGCATGAGTCCGAAAAGGGGGGCGGATTTTTCGTCCGGCGGCAATATAAGGTAGACTGCCCGCTTGCCATTGTCGGGACACGCAGATGAAACTCACCCCTTACGCCTCCTTGTTGACGCTCAACACCCTCGCCCTCGATGCCCATTGCCGCTGGCTGGCCGAAGTGGAACGGATCGACGATCTGCCGCAACTGGTGGCCAACCCCGAGCTGGCCGGCTTGTCGCGGCTGGTGCTGGGCGGTGGCAGCAACGTGCTGTTTTGCGATGACTTCGCCGGTGTCGTAGTGCTCAACCGGCTCAAAGGGATAACGCTGCACGACGAGGGGGATCACTGGTTGCTGCACGTGGCGGCCGGCGAGAACTGGCATGAGCTGGTGTGCCATAGCCTGCAGCAGGGTTGGTGCGGGCTCGAGAACCTGGCGCTGATCCCGGGCACGGTCGGGGCTGCCCCGGTGCAGAATATCGGCGCCTACGGGGTCGAGCTGGCCAGCGTCTGCGCCTATGTGGAGACGTTCAACTGGCAGAGTGGCCAGCTGGAGCGCATCGAGGCGGCCGCCTGCGGGTTCGGCTATCGCGACAGCATCTTCAAGCACGCCTGTCAGGACAGCCACTTCATCACCGCCGTCGGGCTGCGCCTCGCCAAGGCCTGGCAGCCGGTGGCGGGTTATGGCCCGCTGGCCGCGCTCGGTGAGCAGCCCACGGCGCAGGCCATCTTCGACACCGTCTGCGCCACCCGCATGGCCAAGCTGCCGGATCCGGCAGTGCTCGGCAATGCCGGCAGCTTCTTCAAGAACCCCGTGGTGACGGCGACGCAGGCCGACCGGCTCAAGCAGCAATATCCGCACATGCCCTGTTACCCGACCGCTGACGGGCAGGCCAAGCTGGCCGCAGGCTGGCTCATCGATCAGTGCGGCCTCAAGGGGTTTGCCATCGGCCGCGCCGCCGTGCATCAGGAGCAGGCCCTGGTGCTGGTCAATCTGGGCGGTGCCAGCGCCATGGAGCTGATCGCCCTGGCGGCTCACGTACGCGACAGCGTGGAGCAGAAGTTCGGCGTGCTGCTGGAACACGAAGTGCGCTTCATGGGGCGCAGCGGTGAAACTTGGCTCGACGAGGTACTCTCATGACCCTGACCCCCATCAGACAGACCCTGATCACCCTGCTCAGCGACGGCCAGTTTCACTCCGGCGAACAGCTGGGTGAGCAGCTCGGCATCAGCCGGGCGGCGGTCAGCAAGCACATGGCCGCGCTCAAGGAGCTGGGGCTGGACTTGTTCAGCCTGACCGGCAAGGGCTATCGGCTGGCGGTGCCGATGGCGCTCTATGACGAGGCGCAGCTGCAGGCGTTGGCGCCGATGGCGCCGGTACACTGCTTTCCGGTCATCGACTCCACCAACCAGTACCTGCTGGAGCAGGTCAATCAGCTGAGCTCCGGCGAGAGCTGCCTGGCCGAGTGCCAGACCGCCGGTCGTGGCCGCCGCGGCAAGCCCTGGGTCTCCCCGTTCGGTTGCCAGCTGATCCTCAGCATGTACTGGCGGCTCGAGCAGGGCATGGCCGCTGCCATGGGACTGAGCCTGGCGGTCGGCGTGGCCGTGGTGCAGGCGCTGGAATCCCTCGGTTATCCGGGGGTGGAGCTGAAATGGCCCAACGATCTCTACTATCAGGGCCGCAAACTGGCGGGCATTCTGGTGGAGATGAGCGGCAGTGCCGGTGCCAGCTGTCATCTGGTGATCGGGGTTGGCCTCAATCTGGCGATGCCGAGCCGGGAGGGGGAGCGGATCGATCAGGCCTGGTCCGAACTGCGCCACATCCAGCCGGAACTGGTGGATCGCAATCTGCTGGCCGGCAGGGTGCTCGATCACCTGCAGCAGGCCATGCTCACCTTCGAACAGAGTGGTCTCGCCAGCTTCGTGGCGGACTGGAACCGGCTCGATCACTTCGCCGGCCGGCCGGTGCGGCTGCTGATGGGCGAGCAGGAGATCCGCGGCGTGGCGCGCGGCATCGATGATCGCGGCGCCTTGCGGCTGGAGACCGCAGAGGGGATCAAGTTCTACCTGGGCGGCGAGATCTCCCTGCGTCGGGGCGACTGAAGGCAGTGGCGATCGTCATGAATAGAAGAGGGGGCCTGCGGGCCCCCTCTTCATGTTGATTCGTGTTCAGTCGCCGCTACTTGCGCAGCTTGATTTGCTCGATGGCGTGCTCGTTGCCCTTGGTCAGGATCAGGTTGGCCCGCTCCCGGGTCGGCAGTATGTTCTCTTTCAAATTCAGATAGTTGATATCTTGCCAGATGTTGTTGGCAATCTTGGTTGCTTCGCTCTCCGCCAGTTTGGCGTAGTGGTGGAAGTAGGAGTCGGGATCCGAGAAGGCGCCACTTCTGAACTTGAGGAAGCGCTCGATATACCAGGTGCGCAGCAGCTCGGCTTCGGCATCCACATAGATGGAGAAGTCGACGAAATCGGAGACGAAGACACGGTGAGGCTCCTGCGGATAATCCATGCCGCTCTGCAGTACATTGAGCCCTTCGAGGATCAGGATGTCCGGCTGCTCCACCACCTTCTTCTCATCAGGGATGATGTCGTAGATAAGGTGGGAGTAGACAGGCGCTTCGACCTTTTCGTGGCCGGCGCGGATGTTGGCGACAAATTCCACCAGATGACGGATGTCGTAGGATTCCGGGAAGCCCTTGCGGCGCATCAGGCCGCGCTCTTCCAGCACCTTGTTGGGATAGAGAAAGCCGTCGGTGGTGACCAGCTCCACCCGCGGGTGCTCCGGCCAGCGTTCCAGCAATGCCTGCATGATGCGCGCCGTGGTGCTCTTGCCCCCCGCCACGCTGCCGGCGATGCTGATGATGTAGGTACCCTTGCCGCGGGACTGACCGAGAAACTGTTCCAGTACCCGGCTGCGACGCTGCTTGGCCTTGACGTAGAGGTTGAGCAGGCGGGAGAGGGGCAGGTAGATCTCTTCCACCTCCTGCAATGACACCTTTTCATTGATCCCGCGCAGGGTCTGCAGATCGTGCTCGGTCAGGGTCAAAGGGACCGAGTCGCGCAATAACGCCCATTGTTCGCGGGTGAATTGCAGATAGGGGTTATGCTCTGTCGTCATGGTGTCATCACTGTTTCTTGGGCAGGGCGACCATACACCAAGGGGTGGGGAGCGACAAGAGAAGCGACGGTTTCGAGCGGAGAGTGAGTCCTTTTTTGCCTGGTTCCTGGCAATAATGCACATTTTGCAAGGCGCAATGGTTGCATCCCCAAAATGCTTACCATAAAATGCGCGACGCTTAGATGTCTGTCGTCTATTTGCCCGGCAAAAGCGATAAAACAACGGGTGCAAGCAGAATTACCGTTGTGGCATTTATGCAACTGGAGGGGTTCCCGAGCGGCCAAAGGGATCAGACTGTAAATCTGACGGCTCTGCCTTCGAAGGTTCGAATCCTTCTCCCTCCACCATATTTCTCTGCGGTTTGAGTTCTTTGGGTTAGAGAAATGCGGGCATCGTATAATGGCTATTACCTCAGCCTTCCAAGCTGATGATGCGGGTTCGATTCCCGCTGCCCGCTCCAAGATGCTGATACGGCTCAGGCGATAGCAGAGCCACACCTTAGGGTGAGTTCGGCAATCGAACCTGCCTGTCAGCACCAGCCTCTCTTCCCCACCAGATTCAAATCCATCATATAAACTGTTCTGTGGTTAGCTTGCCACCGCGTACTCAGCGTTAGTTTAGAGGGACGATCATGTCTAAAGAAAAATTTGAGCGTAATAAACCGCACGTTAACGTGGGTACCATCGGCCACGTTGACCACGGTAAAACCACCCTGACTGCCGCTATCACCAACGTGCTGGCCAAGCACTTCGGTGGTAAGGCTTTCGCCTTCGACCAGATCGACAAGGCACCGGAAGAGCGTGAGCGTGGTATCACCATCAACACCTCCCACGTAGAATACGACACCGCTACCCGTCACTACGCCCACGTAGACTGCCCGGGTCACGCCGACTACGTTAAAAACATGATCACCGGTGCTGCCCAGATGGACGGCGCGATCCTGGTAGTAGCAGCGACTGACGGCCCGATGCCGCAGACTCGTGAGCACATCCTGCTGGGTCGTCAGGTAGGCGTTCCGTACATCATCGTGTTCATGAACAAGTGTGACATGGTAGATGACGAAGAGCTGCTGGAACTGGTCGAGATGGAAGTTCGCGAACTGCTGTCCGAGTACGACTTCCCGGGTGATGACCTGCCGGTAGTCCGTGGTTCCGCACTGAAAGCGCTGGAAGGCGAAGCTCAGTGGGAAGAGAAGATCCTGGAACTGGCTGGCCACCTGGACACCTACATTCCGGAGCCGGAGCGTGCCATCGACCTGCCGTTCCTGATGCCTATCGAAGACGTATTCTCCATCGCTGGCCGTGGTACCGTAGTTACCGGTCGTGTAGAGCGCGGTATCGTCAAAGTTGGTGAAGAAGTGGAAATCGTGGGTATCAAAGATACCACCAAGACCACCTGTACCGGCGTTGAAATGTTCCGCAAACTGCTGGACGAAGGTCGTGCAGGCGAGAACATCGGTGCACTGCTGCGTGGCGTGAAGCGTGAAGACGTAGAGCGTGGTCAGGTACTGGCCAAGCCGGGCACCATCAAGCCGCACACCAAGTTCGAATCTGAAGTGTACGTGCTGTCCAAAGAAGAAGGTGGTCGTCATACCCCGTTCTTCAAAGGCTACCGTCCGCAGTTCTACTTCCGTACTACCGACGTGACCGGTACCATCGAACTGCCGGAAGGCGTAGAGATGGTAATGCCGGGCGACAACATCAAGATGGTTGTTACCCTGATTGCGCCGATCGCGATGGACGACGGCCTGCGTTTCGCCATCCGTGAAGGTGGCCGTACCGTAGGTGCTGGTGTTGTAGCTAAAGTTATCGCTTAATCTTTGGCTTACATAAATAAAGCAAAGCCCCTATAATAGGGGCTTTCTTATGCAGGGGCGTAGTTCGAATTGGTAGAACAGCGGTCTCCAAAACCGATGGTTGCGGGTTCGAGTCCTGCCGCCCCTGCCATATACCTCGTCTCGTACGGGGCTTTTGTGTCTTTGGTTACGTCAGATACAGGTGGGTTGTATGAGTGTTAGTTCTGAGAGCCAGGGCGGAAGCAAGGATACCCTGCTTTGGGGCCTGGTTTTCATTATCCTGGCGGCCGCTGTAGTGGGTAATTACCTGCTCAACGATGTCGTCGCTGCCGTCCGCGCCCTGGGTGTGGTCGTTGTCATTGCTGCTGCCGGTGCAGTAGCCCTGCAAACCACCAAGGGAAAGGCGACACTGGCATTTGCCCGTGAGTCTCGCCTGGAAGTCCGCAAGGTCGTATGGCCGACCCGTCAGGAAGCCATTCAGACAACCCTGATTGTGCTGGCGGTGACTGCCGTGATGGGGCTGTTGCTGTTCATTCTGGACGGTGCCTTGGTCTGGTTGGTCAACCTGATTACCGGTGTGTAAGGATAAGCCATGACTGAACAACGTGAACAACGTATGAGATGGTATGTGGTGCAGGCGTTTTCCGGCTATGAAGGCCGTGTTGCCAAATCCCTGCGTGAACATATCAAGATGCATGGCATGGAAGACATGTTCGGTGAAGTGCTGGTCCCGACCGAAGAAGTGGTCGAGATGCGCGCTGGCCAGAAGCGCAAGAGTGAGCGCAAGTTTTTCCCGGGTTACGTCCTGGTTCAGATGATCATGGATGAGACCACGTGGCACCTGGTACGCAACGTACCGCGCGTCATGGGCTTCATTGGTGGCACCTCTGATCGTCCTGCTCCTATCTCTGATAAAGAAGCGGATGCCATCCTCAATCGTCTGCAAGATGCCCACGACAAGCCGCGTCCGAAAACCCTGTTTGAACCGGGTGAAATGGTGCGGGTTGCCGATGGTCCGTTCGCCGATTTCAACGGTACCGTTGAAGAGGTGGACTACGAAAAGAGCCGCGTGAAGGTCTCCGTTTTGATCTTCGGTCGTTCTACACCGGTAGAGCTGGATTTTGGTCAGGTCGAAAAGGGCTGATTAAACTCTGTTCGTTAACGGTTGTCAGGGGCAGCGAATGTCATTATAATTCGCTGCCCCTTTATTAGTTGGGGAGCCGTTTGCAGGAGCATGTCTCCGAGGCGTTAGAACCCATTTCTGAGGTATTTTTGTAATGGCTAAGAAAGTCACAGCTTATATCAAGCTGCAAGTTAAGGCTGGCAGTGCTAACCCCAGTCCTCCCGTTGGTCCTGCTCTGGGTCAGCACGGTGTGAACATCATGGAATTCTGTAAGGCGTTCAACGCCCGTACAGAAAAGCTGGAAAAAGGCTCACCGACTCCGGTCGTGATCACCGTTTACAGCGACCGTTCCTTCACCTTCGAAACCAAGACTCCGCCCGCTTCCTTCCTGCTGAAGAAAGCTGCTGGTATCCAGTCTGGTTCTGCCAAGCCGAACAAAGACAAGGTTGGTAAGGTGACTGTGGCTCAGCTGCAAGAAATCGCCAAGACCAAAGAGCCGGATATGACCGGTGCCGATCTGGATGCAAAAGTACGTTGCATCGCCGGCTCCGCTCGTTCCATGGGCCTGGTAGTGGAGGATTAAGACAATGGCAAAACTTTCCAAGCGTATGCGCGTTATTCGCGAAAAAGTTGACGGTACCAAAGAGTACTCCATCAACGAAGCCATTGCCCTGCTGAAAGAACTGGCTACTGCCAAGTTCGTTGAAAGCGTTGACGTTGCCGTTAACCTGGGTATCGATGCTCGTAAATCCGACCAAAACGTACGTGGTGCAACTGTACTGCCGCACGGTACCGGTCGTGAAGTACGCGTAGCCGTATTCACCCAAGGTGCCAACGCCGAAGCTGCCAAAGCTGCCGGTGCTGAACTGGTTGGTATGGACGAGCTGGCCGATCTGGTCAAGAAAGGCGAGATGAACTTCGACGTAGTTATCGCATCCCCGGATGCCATGCGCGTTGTTGGTCAGCTGGGTCAAATCCTGGGCCCGCGCGGCCTGATGCCGAACCCGAAAGTTGGTACTGTAACTCCTAACGTTGCCGAAGCCGTCAAGAACGCCAAGGCTGGTCAGGTCCGTTACCGTAACGACAAGAACGGTATCATTCATACCACTCTGGGCAAGGTTTCTTTCAACGAAGTTCAGCTGAAAGAAAACTTGGAAGCTCTGCTGGTTGCCCTGAAAAAGGCCAAGCCGTCTTCCGCCAAGGGTGTATTCATCAAGAAAGTCAGCATCTCCACCACCATGGGTGCCGGTGTTGCCGTAGACCAAGCTTCTCTGGAAGCTCAGGCCTAATTGATGGATTTTACAAGGCGCAAAATTTAATCTATAATTTTGCGCCTTGATTGGTTGGGGGCTTCGACCTCCGTCCAAGACCGCAGGAGGCTGTAAGGCCTTAATCCTTCCTGCGTAGACGGTGCCGGAAACCCAGCGAGAAAGATTCTTTCTCTTCTGGAATCCTGCTACCGCATCGTTCCCCTCTGTTGTAAAGGTAGGGGGGATGTGTCAGTACTGGGTCATTTGACCCGGATTCAATCCAGGAGTTAAGCCAATGGCATTGGGACTCGAAGACAAAAAGGCAATTGTTGCTGAAGTCAACGAAGCTGCCAAAGGCGCTCTTTCTGCAGTGATTGCCGATTCTCGCGGCGTGACTGTAGACAAGATGACCGTCCTGCGTAAAACCGCTCGTGAAGCCGGTGTGTACATGCGCGTTGTGCGTAACACCCTGCTGCGTCGCGCGGTAGAAGGTACCGAATACGAGTGCCTGAACAACGCATTTACCGGTCCTACCTTGATTGCTTTCTCTAACGAACACCCGGGCGCTGCCGCTCGTCTGTTCAAAGAGTTTGCTAAAGCGAACCAAAAGTTCGAAATCAAGGCTGGCGCTTTTAACGGTGAGTTTATCGCCGCAGCACAAATTGATCGTCTGGCCACGCTGCCGACTTACGAAGAAGCAATTGCGAAGTTGATGGCTACCATGAAGGAAGCCTCTGCTGGCAAGCTGGTTCGTACTATCGCTGCTGTTCGCGACCAGAAACAAGCTGCTGCTTGATTCTCGCCTATCTAGGCTGTTTGAGTTTATTCAACATCAGGAATTTTTGTCATGTCTATCACTAAAGACCAAATCATCGAAGCCGTTGCTTCCATGTCCGTAATGGAAGTTGTTGAGCTGATCGAAGCTATGGAAGAGAAGTTCGGTGTTTCTGCCGCTGCTGCCGTAATGGCCGGCCCGGCTGCTGCTGAAGCAGTAGAAGAGAAGACCGAGTTCGACGTAGTTCTGACTGCTGCCGGTGCCAACAAAGTTGCCGTCATCAAAGCCGTTCGTGGCGCCACCGGTCTGGGCCTGAAAGAAGCCAAAGACCTGGTAGAAGCTGCTCCGGCTAACCTGAAAGAAGCCGTCTCCAAAGACGAAGCTGAAGCTCTGAAGAAAGAGCTGGAAGCTGCCGGTGCTTCTGTTGAGATCAAATAATCTGCATTTATGTAGATTAGCCTGATAAAACAGGCTAGGGCTGGTGAATTTTTGTTCACCAGCCTTTTTGCGCTGTAGACTGAGAGCATTTCACACCGTTTACGACTCTCGGTGCACCAGCAATCCGGACTGTTTTCATTCGTCCGGGCCAACACAAAACGGTGTTGAGACAGAGCTGTCCCGTGGGACAGAGTGGGTCACTTATCAGCGAGCTGAGGAACCCTATGGTTTACTCTTATACCGAAAAAAAACGCATTCGTAAGGACTTCGGTAAGCGAGACCAGGTACTGGACACGCCTTATCTGTTGTCCATTCAGCTGGACTCCTTCAAGCAGTTCATCGAGGCTGACCCGGAAGGTGAATATGGCCTAGAGGCCGCTTTCCGTAGCGTTTTCCCGATCACCAGTTACTCCGGTAGTGCTGAGCTTCAGTATGTCAGCTATCGCCTGGGTGAGCCGGTATTTGACGTAAAAGAATGCCAGATCCGTGGAGTGACCTACTCCGCGCCGCTGCGTGTCAAGCTTCGTATGGTTCTGTACGACCGTGAAGCAGCTGCCGGCACCGTCAAAGACATCAAGGAACAAGAAGTATACATGGGCGAAATTCCGCTCATGACCGAAAACGGCACCTTTGTTATCAATGGTACCGAGCGGGTAATCGTCTCCCAGCTGCATCGTAGCCCAGGCGTCTTCTTCGACCACGATAAAGGCAAAACACATTCATCCGGTAAGGTGCTGTATAACGCGCGCGTTATTCCCTACCGTGGCTCCTGGCTGGACTTCGAGTTCGATGCGAAAGACAACCTGTTTGTCCGTATCGACCGTCGTCGTAAACTGCCGGCATCCATTATTCTGCGTGCCCTGGATTTCAGTTCCGAACAGATTCTGGCCACCTTCTTCGAGACCATCGGTTTCGAAGTCAAAGATGGCAAGTTGATGATGGACCTGGTGCCGGAGCGCCTGCGTGGTGAAACTGCGACCTTTGACATCGTGGCCAATGGCGCCGTGGTGGTTGAGACCGGTCGTCGAGTGACTGCGCGTCACATCCGTCAGTTGGAAAAAGATTCCGTTACCCAGATTGAGGTACCGGTTGAGTATGTTGTTGGCAAAGTTGCTGCCAAGGACTACGCACATCCGCAAACTGGCGAGATGGTAGTGACTGCCAACCAGGCACTGAGCCTGGAAGCGGTAGCCAACCTCTCCCAAGCCGGCTTCAAGCACTTCGAGGTTCTGTTCACCAATGAACTGGATCACGGTGCCTACATGTCCGAGACCCTGCGTATCGACTCCAGCTCCAGCCGCCTGGAAGCTCTGGTCGAAATCTATCGCATGATGCGTCCGGGTGAGCCGCCGACTCGCGAAGCCGCAGAACAGCTGTTCGAGAACCTGTTCTTCTCTTCCGAGCGTTACGACCTGTCTACCGTAGGTCGGATGAAGTTCAACCGCCGTCTGGCTCGTGAAGACGAGACTGGCGTGGGTACTCTGACCAAAGACGACATCGTCGATGTGATGAAGCGCCTGATCGACATCCGTAACGGCAATGACGAGGTGGACGATATCGACCACCTAGGCAACCGTCGTATCCGTTCTGTCGGTGAAATGGCTGAAAACCAGTTCCGCGTCGGTCTGGTGCGTGTCGAGCGTGCGGTCAAGGAGCGTCTCTCCCTGGGCGACCTGGACACCCTGATGCCGCAGGACCTGATCAACGCCAAGCCGATCTCCGCCGCAGTCAAAGAGTTCTTTGGTTCCAGCCAATTGTCCCAGTTCATGGACCAGAACAACCCGCTGTCCGAAGTGACCCACAAGCGCCGTATCTCTGCGCTGGGCCCGGGCGGTTTGACTCGTGAGCGTGCCGGCTTTGAAGTTCGAGACGTACACCCGACCCACTACGGTCGTCTGTGCCCCATCGAAACTCCTGAAGGTCCGAACATCGGTCTGATCAACTCTCTGTCCGTGTACTCTCGTACCAACGAGTACGGTTTCCTTGAGACCCCGTACCGCAAGGTCATTGACGGTGTGATCACCGACGAAGTGGACTATCTGTCTGCTATTGAAGAAGGCAAGTACGTGATCGCACAGGCTAACGCCGCGACCACCGAAGATGGCCGTCTGAAAGATGAATTGATCCCGTGCCGTCACAAAGGTGAATCCACCTTTATGAACGCCGACCAGATCCAGTATATGGACGTGAGCCCGCAGCAGATCGTATCTGTGGCAGCGGCCCTGATCCCGTTCCTGGAACACGATGACGCGAACCGCGCATTGATGGGTTCAAACATGCAACGTCAGGCTGTACCGACTCTGCGCGCCGACAAGCCGCTGGTTGGTACCGGTATGGAACGCGCTGTGGCCGTTGACTCCGGTGTTACCGTAGTGGCCAAGCGTGGCGGCATGATCGACTACGTCGATGCCTCCCGTATCGTTATCAAGGTCAACGAAGATGAGCTGCTGCCTGGCGAAGCCGGCATCGACATCTACAGCCTGACCAAATACACCCGTTCCAACCAGAACACCTGTATCAACCAGCGTCCGTGCGTGATGTTGGGCGAGCCGGTGATGGCGGGCGACGTGCTGGCTGACGGCCCGTCCACCGACCTGGGTGAACTGGCGCTGGGTCAGAACCTGCGCGTCGCGTTCATGCCGTGGAACGGTTACAACTTCGAAGACTCGATCCTGGTGAACGAGCGTGTTGTTCAGGAAGATCGCCTGACCACCATTCACATCCAGGAACTGGCCTGTATCTCCCGTGACACCAAGCTGGGTCCGGAAGAGATCACTGCTGACATCCCGAACGTGGGTGAAGCCGCTCTGTCCAAGCTGGACGAGTCCGGTATCGTCTACGTGGGTGCCGAAGTGAAGGGCGGCGACATTCTGGTCGGCAAGGTAACACCGAAAGGTGAAACCCAGCTGACCCCGGAAGAGAAGCTGCTGCGTGCCATCTTCGGTGAGAAGGCGTCCGACGTGAAGGACTCCTCCCTGCGTGTGCCGAACGGTGTGTACGGTACCGTGGTTGACGTGCAGGTCTTTACCCGCGATGGCGTGGAAAAAGACAAGCGCGCCAAAGAAATCGAAGAGATGCAGCTGAAGGAAGCGAAGAAGGACTTGACCGAAGAGTTCAAGATCCTGGAAGACGGCATTTTCGGCCGCTCCCGCAACCTGCTGCTGGCCGCCGGTTACAGCGAAGACCGTCTGAACAAGCTCGATCGCTCCAAGTGGTTTGAGCTGGCCATCGAAGATGAAGCCAAGCAAATCGAGCTGGAACAGATCGCTGAACAGCACGTTGAGCTGAAGGCCGAGTTCGACAAGAAATTCGAGAACAAGCGTCGCAAGATCATCCAGGGCGATGACCTGGCGCCGGGCGTACTGAAGATCGTCAAGGTCTATCTGGCCGTCAAGCGTCGCATCCAGCCGGGTGACAAGATGGCGGGTCGTCACGGTAACAAGGGTGTTATCTCCAAGATCTGTCCGGTCGAGGATATGCCCCATGACGAGTACGGCCGTCCGGTCGACATCGTTCTGAACCCGTTGGGCGTACCGTCCCGTATGAACATCGGTCAGATCCTCGAAGTGCACTTGGGCCTCGCGGCCAAGGGTATCGGCGAGAAGATCGATCGCATGGTCAAGGAACAGCGCGAACTGCACGAGATGCGTGACTTCCTGCAACAGGTCTATGACCTGGGCGAGAAAGACACCCAGCAAGTGAACGTGGCCGAGCTGTCCGACGACGACGTACGTACCCTGGTCGGTAACCTGCGCAAGGGTCTGCCGGTCGCTACGCCGGTCTTTGATGGCGCCAAAGAGCGTGAAATCAAGGCCCTGCTGAAGCTGGCCGACCTGCCGGAATCCGGTCAGATCGCCCTGTTCGACGGTCGTACCGGTAACGCCTTCGAGCGTAAGGTCACCGTGGGTTACATGTACATGCTGAAGCTGAACCACCTGGTAGACGACAAGATGCACGCGCGTTCTACCGGTTCTTACAGCCTGGTTACCCAGCAGCCGCTGGGTGGTAAGGCACAGTTCGGTGGTCAGCGTTTCGGTGAGATGGAAGTGTGGGCCCTGGAGGCTTACGGTGCGGCATATACCCTGCAGGAGATGCTGACCGTCAAGTCTGACGATGTGAACGGCCGTACCAAGATGTACAAGAACATCGTGGATGGCGACCACCGTATGGAGCCGGGCATGCCCGAATCCTTCAACGTATTGCTGAAGGAAATCCGCTCTCTGGGTATCAACATCGAGCTGGACGAAGAGTAAGAGCTCGCTCTTATTGTTCGAGAATTGACGTGGGCGCCCCGCTGTTTCGGCAGTAGGGGCGCCGAGGTTAGACTCCTGACAGGGGAAACACGTGAAAGACTTACTCAAGTTTTTGAAGGCTCAGACCAAGACCGAAGAGTTTGACAGTATCAAGATCGGTCTGGCCTCTCCTGACATGATCCGCTCCTGGTCATTCGGTGAGGTCAAAAAGCCTGAGACCATCAACTACCGGACTTTCAAGCCGGAACGTGATGGTCTGTTCTGCGCCCGTATCTTCGGACCGGTGAAGGACTACGAGTGTCTGTGCGGCAAGTACAAGCGCCTGAAACACCGTGGTGTGATCTGTGAGAAGTGCGGCGTAGAAGTGACCCAGACCAAGGTCCGTCGTGAGCGTATGGGCCATATTGAGCTGGCCAGCCCGACTGCCCACATCTGGTTCCTGAAGTCCCTGCCGTCCCGTATCGGTCTGCTGCTGGACATGACCCTGCGTGACATCGAGCGCGTGCTGTATTTCGAATCCTATGTAGTGATCGAACCCGGCATGACCAACCTCGAGCGCAGCCAGATGCTGTCCGAAGAGCAGTACCTGGACGCACTGGAAGAGTGGGGCGACGAATTCGACGCCAAGATGGGTGCCGAAGCAATCTTGGCATTGCTGCGCGCCATCGATCTGGAAGGCGAAGTGCGCACCATGCGCGAAGAGCTGGATCAGACCAACTCCGAGACCAAGCGCAAGAAGACCACCAAGCGCCTGAAGCTGATGGAAGCTTTCCTGCAGTCCGGTAACAAGCCGGAGTGGATGATCATGACAGTGCTGCCTGTGCTGCCGCCGGACCTGCGTCCGCTGGTACCGCTGGACGGCGGCCGTTTCGCGACCTCCGATCTGAACGATCTGTACCGCCGCGTGATCAACCGTAACAACCGCTTGAAGCGCCTGCTGGACCTGGCTGCTCCGGACATCATCGTGCGCAACGAAAAGCGCATGCTGCAAGAGTCCGTCGATGCCTTGCTGGACAACGGTCGTCGTGGCCGTGCCATCACCGGCTCCAACAAGCGCCCGCTGAAATCCTTGGCTGACATGATCAAGGGTAAGCAAGGTCGTTTCCGTCAGAACCTGCTCGGTAAGCGTGTCGACTACTCCGGTCGTTCCGTTATCACCGTAGGTCCGACTCTGCGTCTGCATCAGTGCGGTCTGCCGAAGAAGATGGCGCTGGAGCTGTTCAAGCCCTTCATCTATGGCAAGCTGGAATCCCGCGGTCTGGCGACCACCATCAAGGCCGCCAAGAAGATGGTGGAGCGCGAAGAAGCTGTCGTTTGGGACATCCTGGACGAAGTGATCCGCGAACACCCGGTGCTGCTGAACCGTGCACCGACCCTGCACCGTCTGGGTATCCAGGCGTTTGAACCGACCCTGATCGAAGGCAAGGCCATCCAGCTGCACCCGCTCGTCTGTGCCGCCTATAACGCGGACTTCGACGGTGACCAGATGGCGGTCCACGTACCGCTGACCCTAGAAGCCCAGCTGGAAGCGCGCGCGCTGATGATGTCCACCAACAACATCCTGTCGCCTGCCTCCGGTGAGCCGATCATCGTTCCGTCTCAGGACGTGGTCTTGGGTCTGTACTACATGACCCGCGCCCGTATCAACGCCAAGGGCGAAGGTATGGTGCTGTCCGGCCCGAAAGAAGCCGAGAAGGTATACCGCGCCGGTCTGGCCGATCTGCATGCTCGCGTGAAAGTTCGCATCACCGAATACCTGCGTCAGGAAGACGGTTCGCTGCGTGCTCACACCGAGATGAAGAACACCACCGTTGGTCGTGCGATCCTGAGCCTGATCCTGCCGAAAGGCATGGAATACGCCCTGATCGACGAGCCGAAGGTGCTGACTGCTGCAGAGCAGGCTGACCTGGATGCCAACCCGCAGAACTGGATCAAATCCGTATCCAACAAGGCGCTGGGCAAAAAGCTCATCTCCCGTCTGCTGAACACCTGCTATCGCAAGCAGGGCCTGAAGGACACCGTCATCTTCGCTGACCAGCTGATGTATACCGGTTTCCACTATGCGGCCCTGTCCGGTGCTTCCGTTGGTATCGATGACATGGTCATCCCGGATGCCAAGAAAGACATCATCGCCGCTGCAGAAGCCGAAGTTGCCGAGATCCAGGACCAGTTCCTGTCTGGTCTGGTGACTGCGGGCGAACGTTACAACAAGGTTATCGATATCTGGGCCAGCGCCAACGAGCGCGTCTCCAAGGCCATGATGGAGAACTTGTCCAAAGAGCGTAACGTCAACTCGCTGGGTGAAGAAGAAGAGCAAGCCTCGTTCAACAGCATCTTCATGATGGCCGACTCTGGTGCGCGGGGTTCCGCAGCCCAGATCCGTCAGCTG
Source organism: Aeromonas sp. QDB34 (assembly GCF_027705405.1). Classification (NCBI taxonomy): domain Bacteria; kingdom Pseudomonadati; phylum Pseudomonadota; class Gammaproteobacteria; order Aeromonadales; family Aeromonadaceae; genus Aeromonas; species Aeromonas sp. QDB34. The sequence continues at coordinate 197,075 of NZ_JAPDBT010000008.1, forward strand.
GCCGGTATGCGTGGTCTGATGGCCAAGCCGGATGGCTCCATCATCGAGACCCCGATCGTCGCGAACTTCCGCGAAGGTCTGAACGTACTGCAGTACTTCATCTCCACTCACGGTGCTCGTAAGGGTCTGGCGGATACCGCACTGAAGACTGCGAACTCCGGTTACCTGACTCGTCGTCTGGTTGACGTGGCACAGGACATGGTGATCACCGAGGACGATTGCGGCACTACCGAAGGTCTGTGGATGACTCCGCTGATCGAAGGTGGCGACGTGGTCGAACCGCTGCGTGAGCGCGTGCTGGGCCGTGTGGTTGCCGATGACGTGATCAAGCCGGGTACTGAAGACGAAGTGCTGGTAGCACGCAACACCCTGCTCGACGAGCAGCTGTGTGACCTGCTGGAGCGCAACTCCGTTGACCGCGTGAAGGTACGTTCTGCCATCACCTGTGAGACCGACTTCGGTAACTGTGCTCACTGCTACGGCCGTGATCTGGCCCGTGGTCACCTGGTTAACAAGGGTGAGGCTGTCGGTGTTATCGCCGCCCAGTCCATCGGTGAACCAGGTACCCAGCTGACGATGCGTACCTTCCACATCGGTGGTGCCGCATCCCGTGCCGCTGCCGAGAGCAGCATTCAGGTCAAGAATACCGGTAGCATCAAGCTGCAGAACGCCAAGTTCGTTCACAACAGTGACGACAAACTGGTTATCACCTCCCGTTCTACCGAACTGACCATCATGGACGAGATGGGCCGTACCAAGGAAAGCCACAAGCTGCCTTATGGTTCCGTGCTGGAAGTGAAAGATGGCCAGGCCGTGAACGCCGGTGAAACCGTCGCCAACTGGGACCCGCATACTCACCCGATCATCACCGAAGTGGCGGGTCGCCTGCACTTCGAACACATGATCGATGGCGTGACCATTACTCGTCAGACCGACGAGCTGACCGGTCTCTCCTCCATCGTCGTACTGGATGTCAACGAGCGTCCGAGCGCCGGTAAAGAGATGCGTCCGACCGTTAAACTGGTCGACCTGAATGGCAAGGACGTGATGATCCCGGGTACCGATGTAGCCGCCCAGTACTTCCTGCCGGGCAAGGCAATCGTGAACCTGGAAGATGGTGCCAACGTGGGCGTGGGTGACGCGGTAGCGCGTATCCCGCAAGAGTCCGGCGGTACCAAGGACATCACCGGTGGTCTGCCGCGCGTTGCGGATCTGTTCGAAGCACGTCAACCGAAGGAACCGGCAATTCTGGCCGAGATCTCCGGTACCATCTCCTTCGGGAAAGAGACCAAGGGCAAACGCCGTCTGGTCATCACCCCGACCGATGGTGGCGATGTCTACGAGGAGATGATTCCGAAGTGGCGTAACCTGAACGTGTTCGAAGGTGAAAAAGTTGAGAAGGGTGAAGTGCTGGCGGACGGTCCTGAGTCTGCTCACGACATTCTGCGTCTGCGCGGTATCAGCCCGGTCGCCAACTACATCGCCAACGAAGTGCAGGACGTTTACCGTCTGCAAGGCGTTAAGATCAACGACAAGCACATCGAAGTCATCGTGCGTCAGATGCTGCGCAAGTGCGAGATCCTGAGCGCTGGTGACACCGACCTGATCGAAGGCGAACAGGTTGAAGTGGCTCGCGTGAAGATTGCCAACCGTAAGCTGGTTGCTGAGGGCAAGACCCCGGCCACCTTCCGTCACATCCTGATGGGTATTACCAAGGCATCTCTGAGCACCGAGTCCTTCATCTCCGCGGCTTCCTTCCAGGAAACCACCCGTGTTCTGACCGAAGCGGCCGTTGGCGGCAAGCGTGACGAACTGCGTGGCCTGAAAGAGAACGTGATCGTGGGTCGTCTGATCCCGGCTGGTACCGGCTTTGCCTACCACCACGGCCGGATCAACCAGCGTGCCGCCGCAGCCCGTGCTGTTGGTGTACCGCAGGTGACTGCCGATGAAGCTCAGCAAAACCTGGCGGATCTGCTCAACGCAGCCGGCAGTTTTGACGAAGAGTAATCTTCCGCTGTAGCGAATGAAAAGGGGCCCCTTCATGGGGCCCTTTTTTATTGTCGATTTTCTCGTCAAAGCCAGACACCACGCGGATATTCGGATGATCCAGAGCAAGGTTGCAGAGTAAAAAATCAAAAAAAGTTGACATTGACCCCTCGCAACTGAAAACTCGGGAAAGTTGAATGGGTATTACAGGGGTAGAACATGACTGTCGGTATCGAGGAAGTGATGCTTCCCGAAGAGCAACTGATCGGTCGCACTTTTACAGACGAAGACAGGGAATTGTTGCGCTCATACGATGGGCTGATCGATGGCTTGGCCGAGTTGTTCGGCAAGCACTGTGAAGTGGTGCTTCACTCCCTGGAAAATCTGCACGAGTCCGTGATCAAGATTGCCAACGGGTTCAATACGGGACGGAATGAGGGGGCCCCCATTACCGATCTCGCGCTGCGTATGCTCAAGGACATCGAGAATACCGGCCAGGATTACACCCAGAGCTATTTTGCTCGCAGCCGTACCGGTGCCCTGATGAAGTCGAGTACCATCGCCATCAGGAACAGCGACAAGCAGGTGATCGGCCTCATCTGTATCAACCTGCACATCAACGCGCCTTTTCACGAGTTCGTCGCCGAATTTTTCCCGACGCCGCAACAAGTCGAGCGTCAGTCGCCGGAGACCTTTGCCAACAGTGTGGAAGAGCTGGTTGCCCAGACGGTGGACAATACCATCGACGAGATCAACCGCGATCCGACCGTTGCCAACAATGCTAAAAACAGGTTTATCGTGACCCAGCTGTTCGAGAAGGGCATATTTGATATCAAGGACTCGATCAACCTGGTCGCCGACAAGCTGAACATTTCCAAACATACCGTTTATCTGTACATCCGACAGCGCAAGCAGGGTGAAGACGAAAACGAGTAAGCGCCATAGAAGGGGATAGACAAGAATGGCTAAAGAAGTTATTGCAACCGACAAGGCTCCTGCCGCAATTGGCCCGTATGTTCAGGCCACCAAACTGGGCGAGCTGGTCTTCACTTCCGGGCAGATCCCGCTCGATCCGGCCACCATGGAGATAGTGGCTGGCGGTATCGAAGCGCAGGCCGAGCAGGTGATGAAGAACCTGGTTGCAGTATTGAAGGAAGCGGGAGCCGATACCGGCAAGGTACTGAAGACTACCTGCTTCCTCAGCGACATGAACAACTTTGTTGCCTTCAACCAGGTTTATGCCCGTTACTTCGGTGACGCCGCTCCTGCCCGCTCCTGCGTGGAAGTGGCGCGTCTGCCGAAGGATGTGCTGGTTGAAGTCGAAGCCATCGCTTACGTCTGATCCAAGGCTGCACGAAGAGCCCCTCCCAGGAGGGGCTTTTTTGTGTTTGGCGTAGAATGGACGAACACATGCGCAGGAGTCCGGATATGAGTCTGAATTTTGCCCTGCTGGTAACGGGGCCCGCCTATGGCACCCAGTCGGCCAGCACCGCCTATCGTTTTGCCTTGAGCCTCATCGAGCAGGGCCATCGCTTGTCTCACCTGTTCTTCTACCAGGACGGGGTCTGCAACGGCAACGGGCTGCATGCTCCAGCCTCCGATGAGAGCAACCTGGTCGCCCTGTGGCGTGAACTGGCCAACCAGCAAGGGATCCGTATCGATGTGTGCGTCGCCGCCGCCATGCGGCGCGGTGTGCTGGATGAGCAGGAGGCCAAGGGGCTGGGCAGGGCACACTTCAACCTGGAGCCGCCATTTTGCCTGAGCGGGCTGGGTCAGCTGGCGGAGGCCAGCCTGACCGCCGATCGATTCGTCCAGTTTTAGGAGGCAGCCATGCACAAGATAGCGTTTATTTGCCGGCGCGGGCCGCACGGTACCGCCGCCGGGCGGGAAGGTCTGGATGCCCTGTTGGCCACTTCGGCCATGACCGAGTCGCTGGCCCTGTTCCTCATCGGGGATGGCGTGCTGCAATTGCTCAGGGAGCAGCAGCCGCAGGCCATCTTGCAGCGTCACTATGCACCGACCTTCAAACTGCTCGAGCTTTACGACATCGAGGAGGTCTATGTGTGCACCGACTCGCTGGCAGAGCGTGGCCTGACGGTGGCTGATCTGCTGATCCCCGTCACCGGCCTGTCCCGCACCGACATCCGGCACCAGTGGGATGCCTGTGCTACCCACATCTGCTTTTGAGGTGACCATGATACAGCTGATACTGACATCTCCTTTCCAGAGCCAGGACCTGGAACAGGCGCTGACCTATCGCCAGCCGGAGGATGTGCTGGTACTGATGCAGGATGCCGTCGTCGCTGCCACGGCCCCTCAGTGGTGTGCACGGCTGGCCGGAGTGCCGCTCTATGTCATGCGGGAAGACCTGCAGGCGAGGGGATTGCAACAACGGATCGGGTTGGATCTGGACATGGCCGGCTTGGTGGCTCTGATCGCGGAAAAAGGCTCGCCGCAGACCTGGGCTGGCTGACCGTCATTTTTATATAATCATTTCAGCAGGTTAGCGATATTTTCCAAGGTCTCTTCACTGCCTTTCCTAGCTCGGATTGTATAAATCTTGACTCCCTTGACAACAGGGCATAAAATTTCGCGTCCCCGTATCTGCGGGGAGGATTTTTCACATGTTTATGAAGTCATTATCAGGAGCCTTTTGATGGCAACTATTAACCAGTTGGTTCGCAAGCCACGCATCAAGCTCGTTGTGAAAAGCAACGTGCCGGCGCTGGAAGCGTGCCCTCAGAAGCGTGGCGTGTGCACCCGTGTATACACCACCACCCCGAAGAAGCCTAACTCTGCACTGCGTAAAGTATGCCGTGTACGTCTGACCAACGGCTTCGAAGTCACCTCCTACATCGGCGGTGAAGGTCACAACCTGCAAGAGCACTCTGTTGTTCTGATCCGTGGCGGTCGTGTAAAAGACTTGCCAGGTGTTCGTTATCACACCGTTCGTGGTGCGTTGGACTGTGCCGGTGTTAAAGACCGTAAGCAGGCTCGCTCCAAGTATGGCGTGAAGCGTCCGAAAGCTTAATGGTTCTCCGTTAAGTAAGGCCAAACGTTAATTCGTTTCTAGTTAGATAACTTTCTAGTTTTGGGTAACCCCTGAAGTTACGGAGAATTTGAAATGCCAAGACGTCGTGTTGTTGGTCAGCGTAAAATCCTGCCGGATCCCAAGTTCGGATCAGAGCTGCTGGCTAAATTTGTCAACGTAGTAATGGTTGACGGTAAGAAATCTGTTTCCGAAGCCATCGTATATGGCGCGCTGGACATCATTGCCACCAAGACTGGCAAAGAGCACCTGGCCGTATTCGAAGAAGCCCTGGACAACATTCGTCCGGCCGTCGAGGTTAAATCTCGTCGTGTCGGTGGTGCAACCTATCAGGTACCGGTAGAAGTTCGTCCGGTTCGCCGCAATGCCCTGGCAATGCGCTGGTTGGTTGATGCCGCTCGTAAACGTGGTGAAAAATCAATGGCTCAGCGTTTGGCTGGCGAGCTGCTGGATGCCGCTGACAATAAGGGTTCGTCTGTCAAGAAACGTGAAGACGTACACCGTATGGCTGAAGCGAACAAGGCTTTCGCTCACTTCCGCTGGTAATCCGCTTGCGCAGGGTCTTTTGGCTCTGCGCACCTTTAATTATCTGGGGACAAGTGCCCTAGTAAGAGGATGACAATGGCTCGTACAACCCCCATTGAGCGTTATCGTAATATCGGTATCTCCGCTCACATCGACGCCGGTAAGACTACTACTACCGAGCGCGTTCTGTTTTACACCGGTGTAAGTCACAAGATCGGTGAAGTTCACGATGGCGCCGCCACCATGGACTGGATGGAACAGGAACAAGAGCGTGGTATCACCATCACCTCCGCCGCGACCACCGCTTTCTGGTCCGGTATGGGCAAACAGTTCCAACCGCACCGTATCAACATCATCGATACCCCGGGCCACGTTGACTTTACTATCGAAGTAGAGCGTTCCATGCGTGTTCTGGACGGCGCCGTGATGGTGTACTGTGCCGTAGGTGGCGTACAGCCACAGTCTGAAACCGTATGGCGTCAGGCTAACAAGTACAAGGTTCCCCGTATCGCGTTCGTCAACAAGATGGACCGTACCGGTGCCAATTTCCTGCGCTGCGTTGAGCACATCAAGACCCGTCTGAAAGGTAACCCGGTTCCGCTGCAACTGAACATCGGTTCAGAAGAGAACTTCAAGGGCGTTATCGACCTGGTCAAGATGAAAGCCATCAACTGGAGCGAAGCTGACCAGGGCGTATCCTTCGATTACGAAGACGTCCCGGCTGAGCTGCTGGAAAAAGCGCAAGAAATGCGCATGACCCTGGTTGAAGCCGCTGCTGAAGCGTCTGAAGACTTGATGGAAAAATACCTGGGTGGTGAAGAACTGACCGAGGAAGAGATCAAGAAAGCTCTTCGTCAGCGCGTTCTGAACAACGAAATCATCCTGGTTACCTGTGGCTCCGCGTTCAAGAACAAGGGCGTACAGGCCATGCTGGATGCCGTGGTTGACTATCTGCCGGCTCCGACCGACGTAGCCGCCATCGACGGTCTGAAGCTGGATGGCGAGACCAAAGACGAGCGTCATGCTTCTGATGACGAGCCGTTTGCTGCTCTGGCATTCAAGATTGCTACCGACCCGTTCGTAGGTAACCTGACCTTCTTCCGCGTTTACTCCGGTGTGGTTAACTCCGGTGACTCCGTGCTGAACTCCGTTAAAGAGAAGCGCGAGCGTTTTGGCCGTATCGTTCAGATGCACGCCAACAAGCGTGAAGAGATCAAAGAAGTTCGCGCAGGCGACATCGCTGCCGCCATCGGTCTGAAAGACGTGACCACCGGTGACACCCTGTGTGACGAAAAAGCGCCGATCATCCTCGAGCGTATGGAATTCCCGGAACCGGTAATCTCCATCGCGGTTGAGCCGAAAACCAAGGCTGACCAAGAGAAGATGGGCTTGGCTCTGGGCCGTCTGGCTCAGGAAGACCCGTCCTTCCGCGTATGGACTGACGAAGAGTCTGGCCAAACCATCATCGCCGGTATGGGTGAGCTGCACCTGGACATCATCGTTGACCGTATGCGTCGCGAGTTCAAGGTAGAAGCGAACGTAGGTAAGCCGCAGGTTGCCTACCGTGAAACCATTCGTAACACCGTCAAGGATATCGAAGGTAAGCACGCCAAGCAGTCCGGTGGTCGTGGTCAGTACGGTCACGTTGTGATCGACATGTACCCGCTGGAAGAAGGCAAAGCCTACGAATTCGTCAACGACATCAAGGGCGGCGTCATTCCTGGCGAGTTCATCCCGGGTGTTGACAAGGGTATCCGCGAGCAGCTGAAGTCCGGCCCGCTGGCAGGCTATCCGGTAATGGATCTGGGCGTGCGTCTGCACTTCGGTTCCTACCACGATGTCGACTCTTCCGAACTGGCGTTCAAGATCGCTGCTTCCATGGCCTTTAAGGCTGGCTTCATGAAGGCCAACCCGGTTCTGCTCGAACCGATCATGAAAGTAGAAGTCGAGACTCCGGAAGACTACATGGGCGACGTGATCGGTGACCTGAACCGTCGTCGTGGCCTGATCGAAGGTATGGAAGATGGCCCGTCCGGCAAGATCGTTCGTGCCCTGGTGCCGCTGGCCGAGATGTTCGGTTACGCTACCGCCCTGCGTTCTGCTACCCAGGGTCGTGCTTCCTACGCCATGGAATTCGCCAAGTATCACGATGCCCCGACCAACGTCGCCCAGGCCGTGATCGAAGAGCGCAAATCCAAGTAATTTAAGATTCCCCGCCTACGACGGTAGGCGGGTTTAACCTAGAAGGACTACGTCGTGTCTAAAGAAAAATTTGAGCGTAATAAACCGCACGTAAACGTCGGCACCATCGGCCACGTTGACCACGGTAAAACCACCCTGACTGCCGCTATCACCAACGTGCTGGCCAAGCACTTCGGTGGTAAGGCTTTCGCCTTCGACCAGATCGACAAGGCACCGGAAGAGCGTGAGCGTGGTATCACCATCAACACCTCCCACGTAGAATACGACACCGCTACCCGCCACTACGCGCACGTAGACTGCCCGGGTCACGCCGACTACGTTAAAAACATGATCACCGGTGCTGCCCAGATGGACGGCGCGATCCTGGTAGTAGCAGCGACTGACGGCCCGATGCCGCAGACTCGTGAGCACATCCTGCTGGGTCGTCAGGTAGGCGTTCCGTACATCATCGTGTTCATGAACAAGTGTGACATGGTAGATGACGAAGAGCTGCTGGAACTGGTCGAGATGGAAGTTCGCGAACTGCTGTCCGAGTACGACTTCCCGGGTGATGACCTGCCGGTAGTCCGTGGTTCCGCACTGAAAGCGCTGGAAGGCGAAGCTCAGTGGGAAGAGAAGATCCTGGAACTGGCTGGCCACCTGGACACCTACATTCCGGAGCCGGAGCGTGCCATCGACCTGCCGTTCCTGATGCCTATCGAAGACGTATTCTCCATCGCTGGCCGTGGTACTGTAGTTACCGGTCGTGTAGAGCGCGGTATCGTCAAAGTTGGTGAAGAAGTGGAAATCGTGGGTATCAAAGATACCACCAAGACCACCTGTACCGGCGTTGAAATGTTCCGCAAACTGCTGGACGAAGGTCGTGCAGGCGAGAACATCGGTGCACTGCTGCGTGGCGTGAAGCGTGAAGACGTAGAGCGTGGTCAGGTACTGGCCAAGCCGGGCACCATCAAGCCGCACACCAAGTTCGAATCTGAAGTGTACGTACTGTCCAAAGAAGAAGGTGGTCGTCATACCCCGTTCTTCAAAGGCTACCGTCCGCAGTTCTACTTCCGTACTACCGACGTGACCGGTACCATCGAACTGCCGGAAGGCGTAGAGATGGTAATGCCGGGCGACAACATCAAGATGGTTGTTACCCTGATTGCGCCGATCGCGATGGACGACGGCCTGCGTTTCGCTATCCGTGAAGGTGGCCGTACCGTAGGTGCTGGTGTTGTAGCTAAAGTTATCGCTTAATCGATACTTTAAATACGCACATGAAAGGGGTGGCTTCGGCCACCCCTTTTACTTTTGGGGCTTTAAATGGCCTGTGAGATACTTTGCGAAATCATTGATAGAGGTCGTTTCTGTGAGCAAACCAGCCATTTTTCTGGATCGTGATGGTGTCATCAACGAAGACACCGGTTATGTCAGCAAGGTAGATGATTTCCACTTTTTGCCCGGGGTCATCGATGCCCTGCAGCTGCTGAACAAGAAAGGGTATCTGCTGGTCGTTGTCACCAACCAGTCTGGTATCGCCCGCGGTTATTTCAGCGAAGATGATTTCATGAACCTGACCGAGTGGATGGATTGGTCATTGGCCGATCGCGACGTGGACCTCGATGGTATCTACTTCTGCCCGCATCATCCGGAGCATGGTGCTCCCTGTGACTGCCGCAAACCAGAACCGGGAATGTTGCTGCTTGCCAAACAAGAACTGAACATCGATATGAGCCGCTCCTATATGGTGGGTGACAAGCCTTCCGATCTGAAAGCCGCCATCAATGCCGGGGTTGGTCACAAGATCATGGTCAGAACGGGCAAGCCGGTAACGGATGCCGGTGTCGAGCTGGCCGATGCCATTTATAACAATCTGCATGATTTTGCCGTAGCTGCCCCCACCGTGGCCTGATTTTGCTGGTTTTAAATGCTTTTTGGTGGCTTTGTGAGCGGTTGAACGATGAAAGCCATCTTTTTGCAATTATTTGCTTGCCAGAAAGTTTCAGCTCCCTATAATGCGCCTCCATCGACACGGCAAGCGGCAACGCAAACAGCCGGGTCGGTCGCCTCGAAAAGCCTTTGAAAATAAGGCTTGACTCGAGAAGGCGGTTGAGTAAAATGCCACTCCCGCAGCAGCCAAAAGCTGCGTCGCTCTTTAACAATTTGAATCAAGCAATCTGTGTGGGCACTCACA